>RFHT01000681.1 GCA_003696835.1 Bacteroidota bacterium | reverse complement strand
TCCCCCCTCACCTACCCCCCATAAAATGCCTCATTCCAGCGGAGTTCCTGGCGGAAACGGTAAAGGTCCGTTTTTCGGTCGATGACCAGCAGCTCGATGCCGGTCATTTCGGCAAAGTCCTCCAGCTGTTCGCTGCTGAGGTTTTGACTGAAGCAGGTGTGATGTGCGCCTCCGGCCAGGATCCAGGCCGTGGCGGCCGTTTCCAGGTCGGGCCGGGGTTTCCACAGCACCCTGGCCACCGGCAAGCTGGGTAGGGGCTGCTCCGGTGCCACAGCCTCCACCTCGTTGAGGAGCAGGCGAAAGCGATGGCCCATGTCTATGACAGCCACATTCAGGGCGGGACCTGCTGCCCCCTCAAACACCAGGCGTACCGGATCCGATTTGCCCCCTATACCGAGGGGATGAATTTCGCAGCGGGGTTTTTGGGTCGCAATGGAAGGGCATATTTCCAGCATGTGGGCGCCCAGTACCTGCTCATTTCCCGCCTGAAAGTGGTAGGTGTAGTCTTCCATGAACGAATTTCCCCCTTCCAGACCTGTGGCCATTACTTTCATGGCGCGTACCAGCGCCGCAGTTTTCCAGTCTCCTTCGGCCCCAAAGCCATAGCCATCGGCCATCAGCCGCTGTACGGCTATGCCCGGCAGCTGGGTTAGGCCATGCAAATCCTCAAAGGTATCGGTAAAAGCCTGAAATCCGCCTTCTTCCAAAAAGGCCCTCAGCGCCAGTTCAATGCGGCCTGCCTCGCGCAAGGCTGCGTGCCGGGCCGCTCCGGCTTTCAGGGCCGGGGCCAGCTCATAGCTGGCGGCATACTCCTGCATCAGCCTGTCGATAGCTGCCTCCGAAACCGCCTGCAGGTAGGGCTGCAATTCCCCCACCCCATAGCCATTGACCGAATAGCCAAACACCATCTGGGCCTCCACCTTGTCGCCTTCCGTAACCGCCACCTCCCGCATGTTGTCGCCCAGGCGCGCCACTTTGAGCCGGCGCTGGTCGTGCAGGGCGGCCGCAGCCCTGGTCCAGCTGGCCAGCCTTTTATGGACAACCTCCGATTTCCAGTGGCCGGCCACCACCTTGCGCCGCAGGCGCATTCTGCTGTTGAGGTAGCCAAACTCCCTGCCCCCATGTGCCGACTGGTGCAGGTTCATGTAATCCATATCGATGGTTTTCCAGGGAATATCCCGGTAGTACTGGGTATGTAAATGCAGCAGGGGCTTTTGCAGGGCCTGCAGTCCCGCAATCCACATTTTGGCAGGCGAAAAGGTGTGCATCCAGGCCATGAGACCCATGCAGTGCGAAGCCGCATTGGCTTCATGGCACAAGGCCGTAATGGCAGCAGCATCCGTCAGCACCTTTCTAAAGACGATGTGCACCCCCACTGGGGCCTTGTTGTTGAGATAAGCTGCTATTTCACCAGCATGGGTTTCAACTTGCAGCAGGGCTTCCTGCCCATACAAATGCTGGCTCCCGGCTACAAACCAGATTTCCAGTTGGTTCAACTGTTGCATACAAACTGCGCTTTAAAGGGTAGATAGGGAATACGCATAATTGTATATCCTACAATTATCAAGGGTCAATATACGAGCTATTTTACATGTAACAAACTGTAATGAGAAAAGACAAGATGTACATTTAAAGGCATCTTTTTTGCCTTTTGAGGGGTAATTTTCACTTCTTATACATTCCACAGTGCATATTCTCCACTTTTTTCGTTAACTAGCATATATTTATTACATTGGAAATACTGTGTAATGTATTATGTGTTTTTTGCTTAATTATATCATTAAACAATCAAACCCAACCAACTAAACGATCTAAAAAGCCAAAAGGCTGATTCCCATTTTTTCAGCCTGGCAAACCAAACATATAGCCCGATGAAAACAGCTAACATCATACCATTTAACTGCTCATTTAACCTCATCCATCTTATGAACAGGCGGGTCACACTTCCTTTGCTATTCCTTTTGCTGACAGGCTACTTCCCTCAGGGATATGCCCAAATCAGGCTAAACGCGGGTTTCCCTTACGGGCCCATCGCCAATTTTGATGCGGACAATTATTTTACCCTCAATGACAGCAAGGAAGCCCACAACAACAACATCACCACTCCGGGAGGAATTACCAATCCTCAGATTGATGAAGATATATATCTTTCATCCCGTGCGAGTGATTTGTACGGTGGAGGCTTTGGGTACAATATTCCCGTGAGTTGTGGCACATACACCGTGGTGCTGCACTTTGCCGAAATTTACCACGGCGCGCCCGGCGGCGCGCCCTGCTCCCCCTGTACGGGCATGCGGGTATTCAACATCGACATTGAGGAAGGCATGGCCGGGGTCAACAATTTTGATATTGTGGCTGCCGCCGGAGGGCCGGTTACGGCTACTTCTCTTACCTTTGCCAACCTCAACATCACCGATGGCAACCTCGACATAGACTTTCAGGGCGTGACCGACGGCCCCATCATCAACGCCATAGAAGTATTGCCCGTAAGCGGGCCTACTGAAGCCACCTTTACGGTAAACCCGGGCTGTACCCTGGGTGCCAATACTTTTACCGACGGGTCTTTCCAAATTTCCAATACCTCACCAGGAGGCCAAAACATCAGCTCGGTGAGCCTCCATCTCAACTCGGCCATTTTGCCCAAGCTGGTGTTTGACCCCAGCGGCACCGCCGGCGACGCCAGCGGCAAAGACTTCACCCCCAACAGTGGGGCTGCCAATGTACTGCCTGGTGCCCATTCCTTTTCAGATCCATTGGGCAACGGCGGCTTCCAGAGCATCAGCATTCCCTTTTCCGACTTTAACCCGGGCGAATCCTTTACTTTCTCCATCGACCTTGACCCCACTTCCATTGAAGGGCTGCTCACTGCGGAAACTTCCCTGGCCGCCACCCTCTCCGGCTCTGAGCTTACCGGGGCCACCGTAAGCGTGAACTTTAGCGACGGCAGCAGTGTTTCGGGCAAATTGTACCCCATGACGGCCTGCAATGGCGCTGCCGAGGTGATGCTATCCTCCTGCAACGACATTGCTACGCCCGTAATCAAGAGCACCGTGGACCAGTCCCCTACCCTGGTGTACAATACCAGCCAGTTTTACACCGTCTATGGCAAGCCCGGCGACCAGGCCTGCGTATGGGTGGCCGAATCGGGCTTTTACGATGGCACCGTCACGCCCAATGGCTTTGAAGCCAATGACGTTACAGCCGTGGCCCAGTATTGCGGCACCATTGCCGCCGATGGCAAGGTGAGCGTTCCATTCAGCCTCTTTGGCGATGACGGAGACATCAACCGGGTAACTGCCGTGGTGAAGCGCAGCGGCTTGCAAAGCGAAACGACTCCCCTGCAGGTCATGCAAAGCAGCGATATTCCCGCCCAGGGCCAGTCGGTCTGCATCAATGTAGGCGCCATGGCCAGCCTGGGAGATACGCCCCTGCTCGTCAACGGTATGACCTTTGAGCTGGACGACGACAGCTACTGGACAAATGGCGACCTGGGGCATGCATCCTACCTCACCGGGCCGGACCCCATCAGCAATACCACGGCCGACCAGCTGTACCTCAAGGACCGGCACGGCTTCGACATGTCCTTTGCCTATCCGGGGCTGGCTTCGGGCATATATACCGTTCAGTTGTATTTTGCCGAAACCTATCACGGCGTAGCGGGCGGCAACCCCGCCGGTGGGGTGGGCAGCCGCATCATGGACATTGCCATTGAAGGCAACACGGTACTGAGCAATTTTGACATTTACGACCTCTACGGGCCTACCACAGCCAACATACAAACCTTCAGCGCAGTGAGTGTGACGGATGGCACGCTGAACATCGACTTTACCAAACCCAGCGGACCTGATGTGCCGGCTGTACAGGCTATATGCATCATCCCCATTGATAACCCCACCGTATTTCCAGTTGAATTGCTGGGCTTTGAAGCCATCCCGCATGCATACAGCGTAGAGCTCAAGTGGGCTACCGCTTCGGAAATCAACAACCATTTCTTCACGGTGGAAAAATCAGCCGATGGCCGGATATTTGAGTCTGTTGGCCGGGTGGAAGGAGCCGGAACCAGCAACAGGCGCATGGACTACCGCTTCACTGACCGCAATCCCCTGCAGGGCGTGAGCTATTACCGCCTCAAGCAAACCGACTTTGACGGCAGTTTCAGCTATTCCAACGTGGCCGTCGTCAACTTTGGCAAAGGACTGAGCAGCTTAACGGTATTTCCCAACCCCTCAAACGGGCAGGGCATTACCGTAGAGCTGGTGGGTTATGCGCCCGAAAAGTTTGTGAACCTTCAGCTCACCGACATGCTGGGCCGGGTACTACTCAGCCGGGTGGTCCAGACCGGTATCAGTGGCAACCAGTCCCTCAGGCTGGACCTGGCAGGCCGGTTGACGCCGGGCATGTATCAGGTACAAGTCATTGACGGCTTTGAACATATCAGTCAGAGAATCATCATACACTGATGCTTTTGAGAGGAGCGATTACAAGGGCCAGGCTTTTGCCTGGCTTTTATTTACCTTTGCATCATTTGCGGGGGATGGCGATATTTACCCCAGTATTCATTTGTTTGTGTGAATACAGTTACTATCATTCAACCACAACATATATTGAATCACAAAGCCAACGCTATGAATGTTTACCTGGATAATGCGGCCTCCAGCCCGCTGGATGCGGAAGTACTGGAATACATGCTGCCTTTTTTGAGCATGCACCATGGCAATCCTTCCTCTACCCATTCGCATGGCCGCCTGCTAAAAGCAGAGTTGGAGAAGGCCCGCCGAACCATTGCCAACTGCCTGGGCGCCAGCCCGGGGGAGATCATTTTTACCAGTGGAGGTACCGAGGCCGACAACATGGCCCTGTGCGGGGCGGTAGCTGCCTACGGCCTCACCCATATCATTTCCACCCGCATAGAACACCATGCCGTTACCCATACCATTGAGCATCTGGCCCAAAGCCGGGGCGTAACCCCGGTTTGGCTGACACCGGATGAGCATGGCCGCATTTCCCTGCAGGAGCTGGAAAAAGCCCTGAAGGCCCATCCGCAGGCGCTGGTGAGCCTTATGCATGCCAATAATGAGATAGGAACCCTGCTCGATATAGAGGCAGTGG
>RFHT01000680.1 GCA_003696835.1 Bacteroidota bacterium | reverse complement strand
CATCTCTATAAATTTATGCTTTGAGTTATTCGTATATATTTTATATAAATTAAAAATAATTACATTTTTTTACTATGCTTACATCTCTACTTCTGATTTGTTGCCATTTTCAAAAAAGTGCTGACAATAAATAAAAGGGAATTGACGTTTGCGCCTGTATATCGGTATATACGCCCCGGTCCATTGCTATTTTTCCCGCCACTTTTGTATCTTTCCCCTGTGGAAAAGCTGACTCTGGATTCAGGTACCTGACCCCATGCATCAATTGATTCACCATTACAAATTGCGTTTGACCAACCTCAGCCAGGCCAACCGCTCACTGAAGCTCGCCCGTCTGAGTAAGCGGCGCGATATAGACTTCAAGGCTTTTGACTACCTGGAAGGGGAACGTGCAGAGGAACTGCTGGCCAGGCTCATTGCGGGAAAAGACGTGCGGCTCATCAACCGGCTCGACCCCCGCTTTGAGCCCGTCAACCTGGCCGACCGGCGGCTGGTCAATATCTTCCGGGAAGTGCGCATCATTTTTGAGGAAACCGGTACCTATGATTTGTTTGTGGGCTATCCCTTCGTCGAAGGCAAGTTTATAGATGGCACCCCTGTACGCTGTCCCTTGCTGCTCATTCCGGTAGGTTTGAGGCGCAACCTGCAGGGACGCCCCCGTTGGAAACTGGAGCGCATTGCGGGTGAGTCCATCACTTTCAACAAAACCTTTTTCCTGGCTTATGAGCAATTTCAGCAGTTGCGCCTCAAGCCTGCTTTTTGGGAGGAAGAGATTGACGACCACAAAGACTGGCGCGAGTGGCTCAACCTGCTGTACCAAAAAATTAAAGACTACCAGATAGAGGTAAATTTTAATCCCCGGCTTTTTGATCTAAAGCTCAACCGCTTTGATGACTACCTGCAAAGTACCCTGCAGGGCTTCCCCCTGGGGCAGCTCAAATTTCAGCCCCAGGCTGTGCTGGGGATTTTTCCCCAGTCCGACTCGGCCTTGTTTCAAGACTACGAACAACTTGAGCAGCACACGGAGCAGTTCAGTCTTGGCCAATTGTTTGACCTGGAAGTCGCCCCTGTGGCGGACGAGCAAGCTGTGGACTACGTACGGGAGGAACACCGCTTTTTTGTCACCCCTGTGGACAGCGCCCAGGAGCAGGCCCTGCTCGACATTAAGGCGGGCAAATCCCTGGTGATACACGGCCCCCCGGGTACGGGCAAATCACAGGTAATCGTCAACATCATTGCCGACGCCCTCGCACACGGAAAAAAGGTGCTGCTGGTATCCCAAAAGCGGGCTGCCCTGGATGTGGTGTACAAGCGCCTGCATGCACTGGGCCTGGGGCAATTTTGTGTGCTGGTACACGATTACCGCCACGACCGCAACGCCATTTACAAAAAGGTGCGCCAGCAAATCGATGCCCTGGAGGAGTACAAGCGCGACATACGCGACCTCAACCTCACCCGCTGGGAGCACGAATACAAGCTGCTTTCGCGCCAGGCCGACCAGTACCACCGCTTGTTTGAGTCTCTTTACCAAACCCTCACGGCCATACAGGACTGTGGAATGAGTGTACATGAGCTCTACTTGCACACCCGTGCATCGGATGAGATCCTGCCCCTCAGGGAAGTGGCCCAACAACTGGACATCAGTGGACTGAATCAATTGCTGGATACCCTGGAAGGCATAACCGACTATGCCGATTTTTTTGCAGCTGATTACCCCTGGAAAGACCGCCTTTCCTTCCGCCACTATACGCATGACGACAAAAGCCGCCTGCGCGAAAAGCTGGGGCAGCTCCCCGCAGAGCTGCAGTACCTGCACCAGCAATACCATCACATCTGCCAGCAACTGGGGGAAGAGGTGATAGAAACCCGCCTTAATCAGAAGCGCATTACCGCCTTCAGGCTGATCAACGAAAAACTACAGCATCCGCAAATACGGGCGGACCTTGAAGCCATTTACCTCGAGGAACTAAAGCCTTCTTTCATCAAGCGTAAGCTGGGACAAATAGAAAAAATCCTGGACGACATGCAGCAGATGAAGCTGTTGGCGGACTTTCCCTGGAGCCTGTACAGCTCGCTGCATGAGCACATACATGCCTACAAAGATCAGGTGGACAAGCCCTTTCGCCTACTTTCGGTGAAATACCTGCGGGGCAGGTGGTTTCTGCGCAAACTGCTCAAACAGCAGGGGCTCAGGTTGGACGAAGATACCTTCAATGCCCTGTACAGGGAGTACAAATTATTCAACCGGCTGCACCATCATTACGTCAGCCTGCACGAGCGGGCGTTTTTTCAGGATTTTCCCTTGCTGGAAAATTTGGCGGCCAAGTACGCCTGGCTCAGCCGCAAAAAGGAGCATCTGGAGGCCTTTCTACTGGTGGACCGCCTTTTGCATTTGAAAAAACTCAGGCCCCGCTTTGTGTTTGGCAAGCTGGATGAAACGGGCTGGGAGCAATCCATGCAGCAGATAGACGCCCTGGAGGCCTTCAACCTACGCCTGCAGGATAGCGTTCGCAACTGGCGGCATTTTCTGCACCCCTCCCAGATTGAACAGTTAAAGGCTGGTATCAGGGCACCGGAGGACTGTGCCGCCTGGCTGCAGCAGCTCATCCATACCTTTGAGCGGGACTTCAGCGACCTGCAGCAAGTGGACCGCATGCTGGCCGATGCCACAACCGCTACGGTCAAATGCGTACAGGCCCTGCAGGCACCCATTGCCTCCTGTACCCAGCCGGCACAGCTGCTGGAGCAGGTGCGCAACAGCATTTATTTTTACTGGATTGAGCAAATAGAAAGCCGCAACCCCGTATTGCTGGAAGTGAGCACCAGGGGCTGGGCCCGCAAAGGCAAAGATTTTGCCCTCAAGCTCAAAGCACGCCAAATGAAGGTGACGGAGTTGATTCAGCGCAGGCTCAAAGAGCGGATGGTTGGCATTATCAGGTACAACCGCCTCAAAAACCCGGTAACCTATCGCAGCATTTACCACCAGGTAAGCAAGAAACGGCGACTCTGGCCGGTGCGCAAGCTGGTAAAAGAAAGCTGGGAAAGCGGCCTCAATGAGCTGGTGCCCTGCTGGATGGCTTCGCCCGAGTCGGTGGCAGCCATCTTCCCCATGAAACAGGACTTTTTTGATGTGGTGGTATTTGACGAAGCCTCCCAGTGCTTTGTAGAGCGCGCCGTTCCGGTGGTGCTCAGGGGCAAGCAATGCGTAATTGCCGGCGACGACAAACAGCTTCAACCCTTGAACCTCTACACGGTGCGGTATGAAGAGGCCGAAGAGGAGGAATACGGGCACGAGCTGGCCCTTGAAGTGGAAAGCATACTGGATTTGGCCAAAAATACCTTCAGCGAGCGCAAACTCACCTGGCATTACCGCTCCAAAGAAGAAGAACTCATTAATTTTTCCAACCACTTTTTTTATGAAGGCAAATTGCAGGTGATTCCGGCAGCCCGGCACCGCAGCCTTTACTGGCCTCCGCTGGAGTGGATCCAGGTGGAAGGCAAATGGAGTAAAAATCGCAATGTGCCGGAGGCCGAGCGGGTACTCGAGCTCATACTGGAGCTCATTCAGCGCGACGACCAGCCCTCCTTAGGCGTGGTGACCTTCAACTTTTATCAGCAGGAACTTATACGCGATCTGCTGGATAAAAAAAGCGAAGAACTGGCCCGGCAAGATGAGGCATTGTACCAGCGGCTGCAAGCCGCCATGCATCAAACCGAAAATGAAGAGTTTGTAGGCATTTTTGTCAAAAATATCGAAAATGTACAGGGAGACGAACGGGACGTGATCATTTTTTCGGTGGGCTATGGCTACAATGAGCAGGGCAAGCTGCATACCCACTTTGGACTGTTGAGCCAGAAGGGGGGAGAAAACCGCCTGAATGTGGCCATTAGCCGCGCACGGCAGAAGGTGTATGTGGTGTGCAGTTTTCATCCCTCGGCTTTGCAGGTGGAGGATGCGGCCAACCAGGGCCCGCGTTATTTCAAGCAATACCTGCATTACGTAAAAGCCGTGAGTGAGGGGCGCCGGGAGGATGCCCTGGCTTTGCTGCACACCCAATACCAGCGCGAAAAGCAGACCCGCAGCTTTGAAAATCCCATCGCTGATTATCTCGCCGGGCAGCTCAGCCAGCGCGGATACTTTTGCGTCAGAAACTTCGGCGACACTTCCTACAAGCTCGACCTGGCGGTGAAGCAGGAAGCCCGGGCCAACGACTTCCTGCTGGGCATAGAGTGTGAAGGCCTTCACTACTTTAGTGGTCAAACCGCCAAAGAACGGGAAGTATATAGACCCAACCTGCTCCAAAGTCGGGGCTGGCAACTCTACAGGGTATGGGCACGCAACTTCTGGCTCAATCCTGAGCAGGAGGTGGAACACATTTGCCAGCTGCTGGAATCCGCCAAAGCTTCTTCTGGATGAAGGAGGCAGGTCAAGGGTGCAAGAGTGTTCATTGGCCCCTGTATCTTGTATCTTGTATCCTATGATCTGTATCATTCCCGCCTCCTGCGAAATAACAAGCTGGCCAGGTATCCCACGCCCCAGGCTGTTAGCAGGCCGGTACAGGCATACAGTAGAAAATGCACCTGGGTGAACTCACTGATGAGGTACTGTGCGCCTCCACTTACCAGCAGTCCTGCTACTGCACCGGGACCATTTGCCCGCTTGCTCAATATCCCCAGCAAAAATATTCCTCCCAGACCGCCGGCAAATAGCCCCACAATGGTATTGAAATCGTCCCACAAAGAGGTGGATCCTCCCTGGGCCATGTACAGGGCCAGGGCAGTACCGGTCAGTCCCACGCCCACCGTCAAAGCCCTTGCCAGCTTCAGGTAGGTCTGCTCACTTATGCCCTTTCGAAACCGCCTCACAAAATCTGTGGTAATTACAGTGGCAACCGAATTCATGCTGCTGTCAATGCTTGACATGGCCGCCGCAAAAATGGCCGCAATCAATATACCCGAAATGCCCTGGGGTAGCTGGGTGACAATGTACCAGGGGAAAATGGCATCGGTGCTGCTGAGGTTAAATGCCAGGGCCTGGGGCTGGTGTTGGTAAAACACAAACAACAAAGTACCTATGCTAAAAAAAATGAGGGTAGCAGGCAAGGCCATGAGGGTACCTGTCATGATACTGCGGGCAGCCTCCTTTTCTGTGGCTGTGGTCAAATAGCGCTGAATCACGGTTTGGTCGCTGCTGTACTGAATGAGGTTGGAAGCAAAGCCGCCTATGAGTACCACCCATAGCGTGGGTTGCGAAAAATCCAGCCGCAGATCCAGGACCTGCATTTTTTGGTGTAGCTCAATGGTCTCCCACACGGCAGGTAAGCCCCCTTCCAGCTGCAAAGGGATGAAAATGAGCACCAGCATGGCCCCAAGCATGAGCACCCCTACCTGTATCACATCGGTCCAAATTACGGCCTCTATTCCCCCCATTACCGTATAGGCTATACTTAGCCCTCCCATGAGCAAAATACAGCTGTTGACTCCCATGCCGGTTACCAGCGAAAGCGCCAGCGAAGGCAGCAGCAACACGATGCCCAGTCTGCCCAACTGAAGGGCAATGTACATCAGGCCGCCTATGAGGCGAGTGGCCAGGTTGAAGCGCCTTTCGAGGTATTCATAGGCAGTGGTGAGGTTCATGCGGCGGTAGTAAGGCAAAAACCACCAAATGACAAATGGGCCTACCATCAAAATGGTCATGGACAAAAAGAAGTACAGCCAGTCGGTGGCGTAGGTCTTGGCCGGAATGGCCATAAAGGTAATGGCACT
>RFHT01000679.1 GCA_003696835.1 Bacteroidota bacterium | reverse complement strand
TGGGGACAAAACATGCCTGCCACCGCAGCCGATGCCAAGGTAGTGGTGAAACACCAGCCCAGAACCATCACCCATTACGAAAGCAGCCCCAACGGCGACCACACCGTGCTGTGTGTGCAGGGCATTGCCAACGAAGGCCGCCAGGGCGTAGAGGTGTTTGTGAAAGTAACGGATGGCTGTACCTTTACGGAAAGAGACCTGTACGACGAACACGACTGCATGGGCCCCGGCGACGGTGATGGCGATGGAGACGGTGATGGAGACGGTGATGGAGATGGTGATGGTGATGGTGATGGTGATGGCAACTGCGATGTAACAGCCGTCAGCCTGCGCACCAACAATCCGACGCCTTGCAACAACGATGGCTCCTATGACCTGAAACTCAGAGTCGAAGGCGTCAACCTGCCCGCCACCCAGCATCCCGATGCCAAAGTCGTGATTGCCGGTCAGCCGCGAGCAATCACCAGCTACAGCAAACAACCCAATGGCAATGTGCGCATCCGCGTGAACAACATTCCCAATGATGGAAAGACCAATGTGGAAGTCTTTGTACAGGTAGCTCCCGGTTGCACCAAAACTGCCAGAGCGCTCTACAACGAGCCCAATTGCGATCCGGTTCGCCAGGGAGGCCCAGGCTCAGCCATGGTCTATCCCAACCCCAGCAGCGGCAGCTTTACCATCTCGGGCAAGCACATTGCCAGGGCCACCTACCGCGTTCTCAATACCCTGGGACAGGAAGTGGCACGCGGCAGCATGGACAACTACGAAGATGCTGTGGTGGACCTCAGCGCCTACGACAATGGTGTTTATATCCTCACCATTTTCGATGGAGAGACACGCAGCACGCATAAGTTGATCAAGCAATAAAGTAACAGACACCGAAGCGCTCTGTGCTTTGCTGGCCGGCAGGACTTCCTGCCGGCCTTTTTATTTGGGGACCCCCTGCCATCTACCGCACACATCAGTACGTACTTTCGTAAAATTTTCTTTCTGATTGATCAATAATATTATTAATTTGTATCATAATGTTTATGCGGATGCTGAGGCTGAATACGTACCATTTTATTCTGCTATGGTTATATGGGGGACTCGTGATGGCATGCAAGCCTGCTGTCGCCCCCTCAGGAGGGGCCACTCAAGCCTCACAGCGGGGCGGCATCTACTGGCATGCGCAGCCATTTGAGGTGCAGGGCAGAAAGGTACAGCCGCATGAGATCCTGCCTGCGCCCCGCCTGCGCCTCCGGCGCCCCCCCGCCACAGGCAGTTTGCAGTCCAACGAAAAGCCCCTGCCCGCCCTGCCCTATCGGCCCGGAAAGCTGGCTGCAGAAAAGAAGGTGCTTCCCCCCCTGCATTCCTTTCCCATCAGCGGAAAGCCGGTAGCCATCAGCCAGCCGCATCCGGTAAGTGCATCGGCATTGAAGCGAAAAGACAATGCCAAGGTCAATATCGGATACCTGGACGTCTATGAGGGAATGAATGCCCCCTCCGTTTACGCTTTGCTCAAAGACAAAAGGGGCTTTATCTGGATCGGTACCGTAGGAGGCGGGGTAAGCAGGTACGATGGCCAATCCTTCCTGCATTTTACCACCGAAAACGGCCTGAGCCACAATACAGTGAGCTGCATGCTGGAAGACAGCCGTGGCAATTTGTGGATGGGCACCCTGGGAGGGGGGGTGAACCTGTATGATGGCAACCAAATGATCCATTTTACCGAAGAAGATGGCCTGGGTAGCGACTACATTACTGCTTTGCTGGAAGACAGCAAGGGCCAGATCTGGATAGGCAGCAGGGGCAAGGGGCTCTACCGCTACCAGCCAGGGCAGGGCAAAGAAACAGGCATTTTAAGTAAAGTTCCCATAGAGTCCGGTGAGGACTACCACAGTGTACTGAGCCTGATAGAGGACCAGCAAGGGCGCATCTGGATAGGCAGCTGGCAGGGTGCCCTGTGTTACGAACCTGGGGCCGCCGGAGCGTCGGGCCACATCAGCTATTTTACTGCGGCCGAAGGGCTGCGGGGCAAGAGTGTGCTCTCCCTGGCCCAGGACAAAGCGGGCCATATATGGTTTGGCACTGATGAAGAGGGGGTAAGCATCTATGATCCTCAAAGAGGGGGATGGTATTACCTCAATACGCAAAACGGGCTGCCCCACGACAATGTATATGCCATGCTGCAGGACCGGCAGGGGGGTATGTGGCTTGCATCTGACGGGGGGGGTCTCAGCAGGCTCAGCCTACACTGGGAGCAAGGGAAGGCCCCCAGTGGCAGCATCAGCTACCTGAACACCGGCAATGGCCTTTCACACGACAATGTGCTGGCCCTGCTCGAAGATGATGCGGGCAATATATGGATGGGAACCTGGGGGGGAGGCATCAACCGCTACCAGCCCAATGGGCTGCTGCATCTCACAAAAGCAGCAGGCCTGCCCAGCAATGATGTGCGCGCCATACTGGAAGACCGGGACGGCAGTTTGTGGATAGGCAGCTGGGGCGGAGGCATTACCCAATTGGAGTATGACCAGCAAAACCCCGGCAGTGGAATACTCCGCACCTATACCACTGCCCAGGGCCTGAGCCTGGACAACATCCTGTCGCTGGAAGAAGACCGGGAGGGAAATCTGTGGATAGGAACTGCCGGCGGAGGCTTGACCCATTTCGACAGGCAGGCTCAGGTATTTACCCACTACACCGGAGAGCAGGGCCTCAGTGGCTATGGGGTCAATGCCATCATGGAAGACCGGGAGGGAAATCTCTGGCTGGGCATAGATGGAGGCGGGGTGAGCTTGTTCAAGCCTCAGTTGTCCTGGCAGCAGGAGGGGAGGTTTACCCACTTTACCACTGCCCAGGGACTGCCCCACAACAATGTGTCGGCTATCGTGGAGGATCACAGGGGAAACATCTGGTTTGGCACCCAGGAGGGAGCCGTTTGTTTCAGGCCAAATGAAGATAAAACAGGAGGTACTTTCAGCTTGCTGACCACTGAAAATGGGCTGAAAAGCAAGCAGGTGGTGTGCATGCTGGAAGATAGCCGGGGCAATATGTGGCTGGGCACCTGGGGAGGGGGACTGCACCTGTACCTACCCGATGAAGAAGGCCGGGGCGGGAAAGTGCTGGTTTTTTCTACCGATAATGGCCTGAATCACAACTGGGTGATGGGCATTAAAGAGGATGCGCAGCATCGCATCTGGGTCAATACCCTCAAGGGCTTTACCATGCTGCAGCCGGTGGATTCCCTGCACAGCCCGCAGGCTGTCGCCGGCTACCAATTGTACAGCATGGGGGAAGAGGCCGGCCTGGTGAGAACGGGCTTTTGGTGGAACAACCTCTGCATGGATAGCCACAGCCGCTTGTGGTGGGGGTCGGCCCAGGGGCTGTCTGGCCTGCAAATCAGTCAGCTACCGCTGAATCAGACGCCTCCAAAGCTGTATTTGCAAACCATCCAGCTCAACCAACAATGGATGGACTACCGCCATCTGCAAGCCATGGATTCCCTCAAAAAGATGGATGTGGAGCCCGCTGCCATCTGGCTGGCCGATACGGTGGCGGCATTTGCCAACTACCCCCACCAGCTTTCGCTGCCGCATCAGCTGAATCACCTTACCTTCCATGTTTCGGCCATTGACTGGATGGCTCCCCAAAGCATCCGCTTTGCATACGAGCTGGAAGGCCCCGAAGGCATACAGTTCACACAAAGCAAAAGCAATCAGGTCACTTATACCAACCTTCCGTATGGGACCTACCGCCTGCGGATAAGCGCCAGGGGGAGTTCGCAGCGCTGGAGTGCCCCCCTTTCCTTTTCCTTCCGCATTCGCCCGCCCTGGTGGCACAGCTGGTGGGCCAGGTTGCTGTATGCCCTGGTGGTTCTCGCAGGCCTGTATGCGGCCTATCGCTATCTGCTGAGCAGAAAGCTGGCCGCCGAAGAAGTCAGGCGCAAGGCAGAGGTGGAGGGCTTTAAGGCGCGTTTTTTTACCAATATCACCCATGAATTCCGCTCTCCCATTACGGTTATCATGGGCATGGCCCGGCAGATCCAAGGCCATGAGCGGCACAAAACCCTCATATTGCACAACAGCCAGCGCCTGCTGCAGCTGGTCAACCAGCTGCTGGATTTGTCCAAACTGGAAGCCGGGCAGCTCTCGCATAAGATGGTTCAGCAGGACATTATCGCTTATTTAAATTACCTCACCCACTCTTTTTCCTCTCTGACCGAGATGAAAAACATCCAGCTTTCATTCCATACGGAGGTGGCAGAACTGGTGATGGACCAGGATGCTGAGCACCTGCAGCAAATTATGGCCAACTTGCTTTCCAACGCCATTAAACACACCCCTGAAAAGGGAGTGGTGAAGGTGGAAGTGAGTGCAAGTACATCGGAGCTCAAGATCTGTGTGCAAGATAATGGCAAGGGCATAGACGAGGCAGATTTGCCCCATATTTTCGAACGCTTTTACCAGGGCGGGAAAAAAGAGGAAGCTGCGGGAGGCACGGGTGTAGGCCTTTCTCTGGTTAAAGAGCTGGTGGAAAGCATGGGCGGGCGTGTAGGGGTAAGCAGTACCCCAGGTAGCGGAAGTCGCTTTTGGGTAAGCCTGCCCATTCGACATGAGGCAGCCATGGCCGAGGCCCTCACAGCGGATTTTCCACCTACTTTGAGCGAGCCGGATACAGATGCAGGCGAAGGAGAGGCACCCCATGATAAGCTGGCAACGATTCTGATTATTGAGGATCATCCGGATATCAGTGCATACATTGCCCAATGCCTGCAGCCCACCTACCACATTTTGAGAGCCTATGATGGGGCAGAAGGGGTGAAATTAGCTTTCGAACACGTGCCCGACCTCATCATTACCGATGTGATGATGCCCAAAAAGGATGGTTATGAAGTGAGCAGCATCTTAAAAACCAACCGCCTGACTGCTCATATTCCCCTGATTATGCTCACGGCAAAAACCAGCCAGGCGGAAAAGTTGCAGGGATTCAGACACGGAGCCGATGCCTACCTCAGCAAGCCCTTTCACGAGGAAGAGCTGCGCCTGCGCATCCACAATTTGCTGGATATACAGCAAAAATGGCAAGCGCGATATCAGGGGGAGAAGGGCGGAGCGGCCAGCATCTCCCCCCAGCCCGAAGATCCCCTGATAAAGGAAGCCCGCGAACTGATACTTACCCACCTGGATGAAGCGGATTACGACGTGGAGCAGTTTGCCCGGGACCTGGGCCTCAGCCGCTCCCAACTTCACCGCAAACTCAAAGCCGTTACGGGCTTTTCGGCCACCCAGTTTATCAACGACATCCGGCTTTCGATTGCCCATGAGATGCTCCTGCAAGGCAAGGAGCAGGTTGCAGAGGTGGCCTACGCCACGGGATTTGAATACCCCAATTATTTCGCCAAACTCTACAAACGCAAATACGGCCAATCGCCCAGTGAAACCATACAGGGCAGATGAGGCCGCGATTTTACCCTCCAAGCCCATTATGTCCCATTTCAAGCCTGTTTGGGCCTGCCCTTGCCCAGCTTTGCAACATACGTATCCATACATGCAACAAGACTTTCCATCTGCACTATGCAGGTCCTCCCATCTTTTTAGGCCGGGATATATGTCTCCGTTTTTGAAACAATGCTTTCCTACTTGTTCAACCAATTTCCCCACCTTCGTCTTGCACAGTTGATTGAAAGACCCCTGGTCATGCCTTCAACATTTTTTTAAGACACACACAAATAATAAAAGCCCTATGATTTCTTACCGCATCCTCATCGTAGAAGACGAAGTCCTCATTGCCGAAATGCTCAGGCGTTACCTTTGTGCCAACGGCCACCAGGTGGTGGGTACGGCTGCTTCCTATAATGAAGCCATCGAACTCTTCCTCAGAGAAAAGCCCGATCTGATTTTGCTGGACATTCAGCTCAACGGCCCCCAAACGGGCATTGACTTTGCCCATTTTGTTCAAAGCTGGGGCGACAGGCAGCCTGTTATCTACCTCACCAGCCAGATGGACAAGCGGAGCATACAGCAGGCCCGGCAGACCTTCCCGGCAGGCTACCTGGCCAAACCCATTCACAAGGAAAGTCTTTATACCACCATTGAAATGGCCATGTACCGCCACAGCACGCCCCGGATAGATGAGCCGGTACTCAACCTTCCTGATCGCCAGCTGAAGGTATCTCTTAGCGACATCCTGTACCTGAAAGCCGACCATGTGTACGTAGAAATACATACCGTGGGACCCAAAAAGCACGTGGTACGCTCGGCACTCAGCAAGTTGCTCCAACTGCTTCCTCACTCCCTCTTTGTTCAGACCCACCGCAGCTTTGTGGTGCAAATCAAAAAAGTGAGTCACTGGAATCACCGCAAACTGTACATTAACAACACGGCCATTCCGCTTGCACGCAGCCACAAAAAAACCGTTTATACCTACCTGGAAAAGATCGCCTCCTGAGGGGGAGAATCAGCTCCCTGAATGTCTAGCCACGAATCATGGCAATCGCATAAAAATTGAATGTGTCGCCCCGCTGGGGCTTGCAGGATGCTTGTGTGCCGTGGGCTACAAAGGTGAAGCTCCTACGGAGCTGACACCCCGGCAGCCCCGACGGGACGAAAGCTTTGTAGCCCCGGAGGGGCCAAACCTTTGTAGAACAACCAACCCCCACGCATCCCAGCTCCGTAGGAGCGACACAAAATTTTCACCC
>RFHT01000678.1 GCA_003696835.1 Bacteroidota bacterium | reverse complement strand
GAGCTCTACGCCATCATCGCCTTTGCCGGTACCTTTCTCATTCAGGGCAGCCTGGCTACCTGATACCGGCAAGTTCAGCAACGCCCAATACCTGAATGCGTGCGTCCCTCATGATGGACTACGCCTCGTGTACAGGCAACATCTTTACCCATAAAGCTAATACCATTCATGGTAGCTTTATGGGTTTGTATCATGGTAAACAAGTTTCCCTTTTACAAACACCATTTCCGTGCTGCTGAGGTTGCGAATATCTTCCAGCGGGTTTTGGCGCAGCAGCAGCAGCGCGGCCAGCTTTCCTTCCTTCACTGAGCCCATGCGGCCTTGCAAGCCAAAGAATGTAGCCGGATTCAGCGTAGCACTGCGCAATACCTCCATTTCCACCAGACCTGCCTGCCGCAATAGCAGCAGTTCTTCCAACAGCCCAATACCCGGATATACAAAGGGCATGCCGCCAAAATCGCTGCCCGCCAGTATGCCCACTCCCTGCCGGTGCAACTCATACACCAGGGCCAGGGCCCGCTCAAAGGCAAGGGCCTTTTGTTGCCAGTAAGCTGTATCGCTGCGCGCTGGGGTAGCTTCACGGCTGCGTGCCCATTCTGTCGCCAGCACCGGATGGATGTACTGCTCATAGTCGGGCCGAATGATGCTGCTGTCGCGCAGCAGCATCTTGTGGTGATAAACCACCAACGTAGGACACAGCCAGGTACCCGCCCGATGCATTTGGGCGGCTAGTTTTTCCATACGCTGCGGCTGGTGCTGCCAGATATCGTCCAGGCGGTTGAGGTGTTCAATGCTCTTTTGCCCCAGCGCTATTGCCTGCTCTGGCTCTACATACTCCGATAAATGCCCGCAAAAAAAGCGCTTTTTTTGGCGGGCGTAAGCGGCAATTTGCGCCAGCTCAGGCTCCCGTATGAGGGAATAGGTTTTGAAAAAATCGGCCCCATGCTCCAGCAGGCTATCGAGCAGGCGGAAAACAGGGCTATGGGCATCCAGCGGGATGCTGAAATCGTGCATCACAGGCGGATTGCCGTCCAGCATGGGACCGGCACCCAATAAGGTGGGGTGCGGCATGGAGGCAGCCCTAAAGGCGCGTAATATGGACAGCTCCCCTCCCATATCCCGCACCGAGGTAATGCCATTGGCCAGAAAAGGCGGAAACAGCAGAGAATCATTGTGACTTTCCCAGCACAGATGAGCATGCATGTCCCACAGCCCGGGCAGCAGGTAACCGCCTTGCCCGTCTATGCGTTTCAGCCTGGCGCCCGCCGGTGGCCTCCATTCCCTGCCTACAAAGCCGATGAGGGAATCTGCCAGCACCACCGTCTGATCGGGTAGCAGGGCCCGCCCTTCCACATCGATCAGTTGTACATGCTCCAATACGGTAAAATGAAGCGAGGCAGTATGCCGGGGGCCGCTGCAAGCCAGCAAGAGCGCAAACAGTAACCATGGGTGCCTTTTCATTCTATTTCCAGTTGGCGTAAACCTTTAGTATGGGCATGTTTGAGCAAAAGCAGGCAGCGTGCGGCCGCGGCTTTTACCGCCTGCTGCGCATCCTGCTGCCTGAGCCAGTGCTGCTGAATAAAGGTGGCAGCAAATACGTCGCCTGTTCCACCAAAGTTCAGTTCGAGCTGCTCATGCTGCCAGCAGAAGCTTTGCCCTCTGTGTAGCAGGTAAATACCCTGCTGAGCGGAAAATGGGAAAGAGGTAACCACAAAAGACAAATGGGGAAACCGGTTGTGAAAAGCCTGCACATACTCCTCAGGCGCCCGGTTCTGGCCGGGAGGGAGGCCCGAAAGCAGCTGCAACTCGGTGTAGTTGGGCAGGGCCCAGGCGGCTTGCTCAAGCAGGGCCGGCCAGCTGGCCAGCACCTCAGCAGGCACGTACAGCTTGCCGTGGTCGCCGCTGACTGGATCTACCAGAATGTGGTCAATCAATTCGCTGTATTCCTGTATGCAGGCCAGCAGTTGGGCTGCCTGCTGCTCATCTCCCAAATAGCCCACGTACAGCAGCAGACGATCTCCCGCCTGGCGGCATAGCTCCAGACTGCCCCTGAGCATGGCTTCGAAGGGCAGGGAAAACTTTTGATGCCCCGGGATGTTCGTCAGGCCGGTGAGATAGAGGCTGGGCACGGGCAACACCCTGCTGCCCAGTATGCTCAGTACCGTTTTCATGCTGGCCACGCCATGGGTGGCCAGGCTATGGATAGCGAGTATTTTCAGCTGGCTACTCATACAGCTGCTCAAGGTAGGCAGCAACAGGCAAAAGTCAAAAAACCTACCAGCAAACTGGCAGACTATCTAATTGGGGGATTGGGCTGGGAGGTGCACTGGGAGAATCAGCCATTGATGGCTTCTACACTCACAATCTCAGGAGCAGCGCGCTTGATCACCTGCTCCAGGCCTGCTTTCATGGTCATGGTACTCATGCTACATGCTTCACAATTGCCCAGGAGCTCCAACTCCACCACCATATCATCCCGGATCTGGTGCAAACGCACATCCCCTCCATCAGACTGGAGGTATTCGCGAATGCTGTCAAGCGCATCTTCAATTTTTACTCTTAACTCCTTAGATACCATGCACAAAATGCTTATTTTACGGCCGTAAATCTAACCATTTATTTGCCGGGAAACAACACAGGCCCAGGCTTTGTGTACATCCGCCCTATGCCTCATTTCCATGCAAGACCTCTCTCCTCCCCTTCAGGCCCTCACCCATTTGTTTGAGCAGCACGCCCATGCCGAGCAGGCCCGCCAAATGCGTGCCTACCTGAAAGACAAGTTTGACATGTACGGCATCAAAACGCCTTTGCGTCGTCAGCTCAGCAAAGAGTTTATCCAGTTGTGGCGGAAAGCCAACGAACGCATTCCCACCAGTCTGCTGCTCCAGCTGTGGGCCATGCCCCAGCGTGAATACCAATATGTGGCCCTGGACCTGCTCGACAAGTACAAGCGCAGCAGCCGGCCGGAGGACCTGCAGCTATTTGAAACCCTCATACTGGACAAATCCTGGTGGGACACCGTAGATGCCCTGGCCTCCCACCAGGTGGGTTGGCTCTTTTTACGTCATGGTGAATTGATTGATGCGGCTACAGCGAAATGGATGGATTCGGGAAATATGTGGCTGCAACGGACGTGTTTGCTCTACCAATTGGGATACAAGAACCAAACGAACTGGCCACGGCTACAAAGCTATATCCTGACTCTGGCATCCAGCCGGGAGTTTTTCCTTCGCAAAGCCATTGGCTGGGCCCTGCGGCAGTACGCCAAAACCGATCCGGAGGCCGTCAAAGCATTTGTACACACGCACAGCCACAGCCTTGCCCCGCTAAGTATAAGAGAAGCACTCAAAGGGCTCAAAGCCTGAACG
>RFHT01000677.1 GCA_003696835.1 Bacteroidota bacterium | reverse complement strand
CCCCGCCCCTATGATGGCCACCGATCTACCCACGGGCTTTTGGTCCTTCAGTACATCTATATAACTCAACACCTTGGGGTGGTCGATGCCTTTGAGGTCGATTTTGCGGGGGCTTACCCCCGTGGCAATCACCACCTCATCAAAGCCCTGCTGCTGTAGCAGTTGGGCCGTGGCGTAGGTGCTGAGGTGTAGATGCACGCCGGTGAGGGCGATTTGCTTGCGGAAATAACGAATGGTTTCGTAAAACTCCTCCTTGCCGGGTATGCGTTTGGCCATGTTAAATTGCCCACCTATATCGGCATCAGCCTCGTAGAGGTGCACCTCGTGGCCCCGCTGGGCGGCAATGGTGGCGCAGGCCAGGCCTGCAGGCCCGGCACCCACTACGGCAATTTTTTTGGGCTGGGAAGTGGGCTGGTAGTTCAGCTCCAGCTCATGGCAGGCACGCGGATTAACCAGGCAGGAAGCTATTTTTCGCTCAAAAGTATGGTCCAGGCAGGCCTGGTTGCAGCCGATACAGGTATTGATTTCATCGGCCCGGTCTTCCATGGCCTTGAGCACAAAGTCGGCGTCGGCCAGGAAGGGACGCGCCATGGATACCATGTCGGCATGGCCATCGGCCAGGATTTGCTCAGCCACATCGGGCATGTTGATGCGGTTGGTGGTGATAAGCGGAATGCCCACCTTGCCCATCAGGCGTTTGGTTACCCAGCTAAATCCCCCCCGGGGCACCATGGTGGCAATGGTAGGTACCCGGGCTTCGTGCCAGCCGATACCCGTATTGATAATCGTGGCTCCGGCAGCTTCAATTTTTTGGGCCAGCATCTCCACTTCCTCCCAACTGCTGCCATCATCCACCAGGTCGAGCATAGAGAGGCGGTAAATGATGATAAAGTTGGGACCTACTTTCTCGCGGGTCCTGCGCACAATTTCCAGGGGGAAGCGGATGCGGTTTTCATAGCTGCCCCCCCATTGGTCGGTGCGTTTATTGGTTTTGGAAACGATAAATTGGTTGATGAGGTAGCCTTCAGACCCCATGATTTCCACTCCGTCGTAACCGGCTTCCTGGGCCAGTGCAGCACAGCGCACGTAGTCCTTGATGGTATTTTCCACCCCCCTGCCACTGAGTTTGCGGGGCGTAAAAGGGCTGATGGGCGACTTGATGCGGGAAGGGGCCACGGCCAGCGGGTGGTAGCCATAACGGCCCGCGTGCAAAATCTGCATGCAGATTTTGCCTCCTTCGGCATGAACTGCTTCGGTGATCTTGCGGTGCTTTTTGGCTTCCCCCCGGGTGGAGAGTTTGGCTGAAAAAGGGCCCACCCATCCTGCGCGGTTGGGGGCAATGCCGCCCGTTACGATCAAGCCTACCTGCCCGCGGGCCCGCTCTGCAAAATAGGCTGCTAGCTTGTCAAAGCCATTTTTGCTTTCTTCCAGGCCCGTATGCATGGACCCCATTAAGATGCGATTTTTTAAGGTAGTGAAGCCAAGGTCGAGAGGAGCAAGAAGATGAGGATAAGGCATAAGTGAAAATAGAGCTAAAAAAATGGGTTTGTTGAGCTACAATATTACTGCTTCGGGGGGTTATCTACAACTGCTTCGGGATTTTGCAGTTCGCCTCCCTGTAACTGACCGGAGGCCTGCTGCTGGATTTTACCGATCAGCTGGAAAACTTTATTGAAAGGTTGTTGGCCCAGCGCATCCAGTACGAGGTTGATTTCTTCTATGCTCAGGGTGAGGGTAAGATTTTTCATGGGTTAAGATTTAGGTGACCAATGTGAATATGCCCTAAAGTTAAGGATTCGGATGAAAAAAGCCAGCTTTCTTTGTGAGCCTGTTTCGCTGAGCAGGATTCAGGGTTCCTCATCCAAAAACAATTCACTGATGAGGCGATCAGAAAGCAGCCAGCCCTCGGCTGTGAGCGTATAGCGGGCTCCCAGCTGTTGCATATAGCCCCGCTTTATCCATCTGGCTACCTTGGAGGCATAGCGTCCGGGAAATTCTATGCCGAAGGTTTGCTGTATATGCTGGCTGTCAATCCCTTCGCAGCGACGAAGGCCCGTGAGCAGGTATTCGTGATAGCGGTCGAGCGGGCTGAGGTGTTCGGTGGCTTCCACCGCCTCCCCCCTTTCATTGATGGCTTTGATGTAACCCAGGTTGCTGGACACATTCCAGCAGCGGCTGTATTTGTCAAAAGAATGAGCCGAAGGCCCTACGCCCAGGTAGGGAAGCTGCTGCCAGTAGCTGGAATTGTGCCGGGAGCGCGCCCCTGGCAGGGCATAGCTGGAAATTTCGTAGTGCTCGTACCCCCTGCCCGTCAGCTCGTGGTGAGTGAACATAAACTGATCTGCATAAAGGGCGTCTTTTGCCGGCTTGAGCAGGCCCTTTTTTATCTGGTGGGCCAGGGCTGTGCGCCGCTCCACGGTAAGGGCATAAACCGAAAGGTGGGAAACCCCCAGCTCATGTGCACAATTGAGCTGCTGCTGCCAGTAGGCCATGTCGCTTTTTGGCAGGCCAAAAATGAGATCGATGGAGATATTGCTGATGCCTGCTTCTTTGGCCTGGTGGACACATTGTATGGCCTGGGTAGCAGTATGGCTGCGGTTCATCCATTTAAGTCGCTCATCGTCAAAGGATTGTATGCCAATGCTTAAACGATTGATGCCCAGTTG
>RFHT01000676.1 GCA_003696835.1 Bacteroidota bacterium | reverse complement strand
TTATTGTTTTTTTCACCCTGAGGGTGCTGAATAGTTGCGAAATTCGTATCAAAGATAAACGATTGATAATCAAGGTTTAATATCCCGAACTCACGTTAACGTAAAAATCCCCATCAGGGTTGAGCCAGCACGCATCGCCCATGCCTGTACCTCACAGCAGGGACTGGAAAGCTGGTTTTTGCGGCAGGCGCTGTTTTTTTCCCCAACAGCTGAGCATGGATTAGGGCCTGTATCAGGCTTCCATAAAATCTGCCAGCGACCAGATTCGCAGCTCTTCACCCAGGTTGAGGGATTCTTCGGCAGGGCTGAGCGTCACCACATACTCCACATTGGGAAGCAGATCGAAAAAATTATCAGAAAAGAACCCACGGGAGCCTTGTAAATGCAGGTAAACCGACTTCATGAGGGAGTCGCTCACCAACTCTATGTAATAGGTATTGCCTTTGCGCAAATAGCTGCGCTTGAGCCGGGCCTTTTTCAGCTTCAGGGAAACGGGCGGGCAAAAGTAGAACAGGTTTCCGCCTATACGGTTGGGTCCTTGCACCAGCCTGAGGTCAAGAAAGTGAGTGTCTTTGCTCAATCCCATCAACAATTCTTCCTCCTTAGCTTCAAATACCGTCTTTAGCTCTCCGGCTTCGAGAGAAACATCCACTGTCCTGCTTTGCTGGCTCTCACCGTAGAAATTTTTCAGACTGATTTCCAGCCTGGCTTCCAGGGCGGTGGCCAGGTCGGAAACCACCATCACCTGCACATTTCCATTTTGTAATACGGGTGATACCAGCACAGGTGCAAAGGCATCTTTCAGCTTGTAGTGAAGGGCCTTCCAGCGGCCACTGTAATCGATGCCAGACTCCGAGGTAGCGGGCCAGCTGTCGTTGAGCTGGCGATAAATAATGCCCATGTGGGCGGGTTTTTGCCGGCGGGCGGCTTCTATTTCCTCCTTCATTTTGCGGGCCTGCAGTACCTGGCTGAGGTAACACAACACTTCACGGCTGCGGCTGAAGGATCGGGGGAAAGCCGCTTCCAGGTCCTGCAATATACGCAGATGCGCGGCTTCTCCTTCATATTTTACCTCATGTAATTTCATGGCATCGGAGATGAGGGTTTCTTCTTTGGCCTCTATGTATGCCTGCAGGCAGGCATAAGAGGGAAAAGAGGGATAGCCCGCTATGTCCACAAAAGCATGCCGACTTTCTCTGGGTTGGGGGTAAGAGGGCAAATACAGGCGTTGGGGGTCGTGCTCACTGATGAGGGCTGGCAGCAGGTCGTAGAATATTTTCTCATAATCGGCCCACACTTTACGCTCAATGGAAGGTGAATAGGCATATTCTTTTTGCCAGGCGCCACTTTCCCACTGCATCTCTATCTGGTCGTTGCCGCACCACAGGGCCACACACGCCCGGTTGCGTAGGCGTTTGAGCTGAAAGACCACTTCCTGCTCTATGCGTTTGAGAAAATCCTGGCCTGCGGGGTACATGGCCGCAGGAAACATCAAATCGTGCCACACCATGATGCCCTTCTGGTCGCAAAGCTCATAAAAAATTTCCCGCTCATAGCCGCCACCTGCCCACAGGCGCAGCAGATTGATATTGGCTGCACGGGCAGCTTCCAGCAGCCGCTCGTAGTCTTCGGCAGTGGCCTGCTCGCGAAAATACTGAGGAGGCATCCACAGAGCCCCTTTGAGATATGCTGGCTGGCCGTTGATTTTCAAACAATCTCCCGCTCCCTGAGCATCTTCTACCAGCTCGATGCTGCGCAGGCCTAGCTGTACTTCGAAGGTTTGGACCACCCGGCCATCAATGGTCATCTCGCCTATGAGCCGGTACCTGCTGGCCTTGCCCATGCCGTTGGGCCACCACAACCGGGGGTGCAAAATTTCAAAATCCAGCACCACGGCATTCATGCCTGGTTTCAGCATGGCGGGTTCCATCACACTGGCGGTGCCGTCGTCATGGCTTTTGATGCGAAAGAGGGCATGCACGGCCCGGGCTGCCTCCACCTCAAAGCGGGCCGTCAGGCTGGCATACTTGTGTTCCCGCTTGTTGAGGGTATAGTACATCTGTACAATGCGGGCATTTTTCCAGGCGCAAAGCTGCACCTGGCCCAAAATGCCGCAGCCCAGTATGCGGGGGGTGAGGGAAGTGCCAAAGTGGTAAGCCGCCTTGCGGCTATAAACACTCAGGCGGGGCGGGGGCTCTGCCGGGTCGGCCGGCAATATATACCCCTGAGTCTTGTATAGGGGCAGGCTCTTTTTTACCGGCGAATGAAAGTATATACGCAGCTCGTTTCTCTCCTCCTCCTTGAAAATCAATTCAAAATCATCGGGAATTATTGAGGATTTCACATTGGTATGCCAGCTGTGAAACATGTTGTCAGTGCTGAGGATGAGCTGGCCGTTGAGGTAAATATCGGCATAGGTATCCAGTCCTTCCAGTTGGAGTTCCAGCTGGTCGTAGGCAAGCCATTTTTCTTTTACCACAAAGGAGGTTTGGTATTCCCAGTCCTGGGCTTCTACCCAACTGAGTTCAGGGGCATTCAGCTCCCGCATGGGATCGGGGATCAGACCATTGCGGTGCAAATCCAGGTACACATTTCCCGGCACACTGGCTTCATACCATTGCTCAGTGCCTGCCTGCCTGAACTGCCAGGGGCCATCTATGAGCAGGCTTTGCAGGTAGGGAGCAGGCTGGGAGGTGGAAAAGGGAAGTTTCAAAACTGTTAGAATTTTTCTTACGCAAAATTGAGCCTAATTTACGCAGGATTGTAGATTTTGAAAAAGTAAAAATATTTATTTTTTGATAGTAGCCAACTCCAGGCATACCTTTGCAGCTCTGTTTGGTGAATTAATATCCGGGATTCATGCCCAAACAAAAAGGTTTGGGGTATCCATTTATGTGTAAAACACGTAATTCTTATATATTTGTATGACAATGTTTGTACCTTGCTCTCATTCATGCTTGTACAATCATCGGTCTTTTTCTTACAGCTATAAACCCTAATGATATGGCTAAGGCAAACAAAACTGAAAAAGCTACCGTATTTCAAAATCCGTTTCTGGAGGCCCTCATCAAGAGCTCTCCGGGAATGACGGCATTTACCTATCTGTCCATTATCGGAATTGAGTTTCTGATAAACTGGTATTATGGGTTTGTAACTTCCTGGCAAACGGGAGTTGTATTGTATTTGTCGGGCTTATTTTTCTGGACTTTTGCTGAATACATGCTCCACCGCTATGTATTTCACTGGATAGAAGATTCTCCCATTCAGCAAAAGTTTCACTACATGGTGCATGGATTTCACCACAAGTTTCCCATTGATGAGGACCACTTGTTCATGCCGCCCGTTCCGGGTTATTTCCTGGGTGCACTCTTCACGGGCATTTTCTACATTTTTATGCGCGAATGGGCCTTTGTATTCGGGGCTGGCTTTATTACCGGCTACATGATTTATGCGGCCATCCATTACAGCACACACAAGTTCAAGCCCCCCAAAATGCTCAAGGGCCTGTGGCGGCACCACAACATGCACCATTTTCGCTATCCCGACAAAGCCTTTGGCGTCTCATCTCCGCTTTGGGACATCATCTTTGGCACCATGCCCCCCAAACCCGAACGCCGCAAAAAACAGGAAGCCGTTGAGACAGCTTCCTCCTAAGTAAACTTTGTCTCCTCCCTTCATACTGCCCAGGGCAGTAAAATTAGTGCCCGGCAGGCTGTAACAGTCTGCCGGGTTTTGTTTTGTATTTGGCCCCAAATACATTTTGATTTGAGAAAATTCCAACGATAAAATAAAATACGACCCTCATCAACCTCCAAATTTGGTTTCCAGCCATCCCTTATGAACATTCGCAGGTTGATGATATGCATCTTTGCTCTTTTTATTCAATATTCCGTCCG
>RFHT01000675.1 GCA_003696835.1 Bacteroidota bacterium | reverse complement strand
TTCATCCGCGACCTGGACCTCTACCATGAATACAGGCTAAGCGGATGGATGATCGAAATTCCCTTTCAGCTGCACCCGCTCAGCCCCCAGTCCAGTTTTAAGTATTATGAAACCCATGAACTGGATACCCTGCTACCTATTTTGCGTAAGCATCAACTGCCATACAGCCTGGCATTTACCGTAGAAAATCCCCGCAATGTTCCCCTGGCACAAGCCAGCATAGACCCCTACTTCACCGATATTTCTGGCATGTTGTTGCGGTGTATGAAAGCCCGCTACTTCCCACGTTACCTGATTTTTATGGGCGAACTCTGTAAGCCCGCTTTTTCCAAAGGAAAACTGCCGGGATTTCTGGCCCAGGTTAAGCAGGAATTTAAAGGCTTTGAGGGAGAAATTGTGCTGGCAGCCACCCCGGCTGAATGGCTGGACTCAGATTACCTCTGGCCGCTGGCCGAGGTAGTGGGCATTTGCTACCGCGAACCACCGGAGCTGGAATACAAGCCCTATTTTATGCGCATCAACCGCCAGCTCAGCCAAAAGCTGATCCAATACCAAAAACCGGCCCTGATTGTGCAAACCAACCTGGTGGGCGGCCGCAAGCTGTTGCTGTTTAAAAACCAGCTCAGGTTTTGGGATGAACAAACGGAGCTGAGGGGTATCGTGCTCAACTCACTGTATTGCGAGTTTCCCCTGGCCGACCAGCATACCCACTTTGGCCTGGCCGGGGAGCAGGAATTCAAACAATACCTGAAGCGTTATACCGCCAAATGAAAAAATTCCTCATCATCCGCTTTAGCTCTATTGGAGACATCGTACTCACCACCCCGGTGATTCGCTGCCTGCGCAAAGCCTACCCTCAGGCAGAAATCCATTATCTGACCAAAGCAGCTTTTGTGCAGGTGCTGCAATACAATCCTCACATTGACCATTTGCATCTGTACAAAGACAAGCTCAGCGACAACCTCCGCCTGCTGAAGCGCGAGCGCTTTGACTATATACTGGACCTGCACCACAACCTGCGCAGCCTGCGCGTAAAGCTGGCCCTGAGACGGCCCGCGGCCTCTTTTGACAAACAAAACTGGCAAAAGCTGCTCATGGTCAACTTCAAATCAAAGCGCAAACTGCCCCATGTAGTGGAGCGTTACGGCCAAACCCTGAAAGCAGTAGGTGCCCAACTGGACGATGAGGGCCTGGAATTTCCCGTGCCGCTTCAATATGAGCAGCAGGCTGTACAGCTCCTTGAACAACACCTGCTTGCCGGCACTTCCCCCCTGGCGGTGGTGCTGGGAGCCACCTACCCCACCAAGCGGTGGTTGCCTGCGTATTTTGTGGAATTGCTCAACCGCCGCGGGCAACCGGTGGTGTTGCTGGGCGGCAAGGATGCCGCCCTGGATGCCTCTATGGTGGAAAGTGGGCTGCACATTCCCTGCATGAATGCAGTGGGCAAGTATCCCCTTCTCACCTCTGTGGCCCTGATGAAGCAGTGCCAGGCTGTTTTGGCACATGACACTGGCCTGATGCATATTGCGGCGGCCCTGAAACTGCCCGTTTTCTCCATTTGGGGCAATACGGTGCCTGAATTTGGCATGAGCCCGTATAAAACCACCCATTACCCGCTCGAAAATAAACAAGTCTCTTGCAGACCCTGCTCAAAAATCGGCTACAAGGCCTGTCCAAAGGGACATTTTGAATGCATGAAAGGGCTTAAGCCTGAGGCTGTACTGGCGCAAATGCATACTGCATTACCTTACCACAAGCCTGCGGCTGAGATGTAATTATTTCGTGATACTTCCTGTCGGCCATTTAACGTACTTGCGCCCAGTTTTGAGCTAGTTTTGGAACGTTGTTTGACTGATTGATTTTTATTTTAACCGATATGCAGCATTTTTTCAACCTTTGTTTTTTGCTGGCCTTTTGCCTCTGGCCGGGCACCTCCCCCCTGCTGGCCCAGCCTGCTTCCGATGAAAATTCCGACGCTTTTTTTGAAGCAGCCAACCAGTTTTTTGCCCAATACGTGGTGGATAAACGGCTGAAGTATGCCGAGATCAAAGCCCAGCCTGCCGTGCTGAACAAGCTGATAGAACAACTTGCACAGTATTCGCTGGAGGGTAAATCACCTGCCTGGCAGCAGGCATTCTGGATCAATGCCTACAACCTGTGTGTCATTCAGGGCGTGGTGCAGGCCTATCCCATGCGCTCCCCCAGGAAGTGCCGGGTTTTTTCGAGCAGCCCGGATACAAAGTCGCCGGCCAAACCCTCAGTCTGAACCAGCTGGAAAAACAGCAATTGTTTGAAGCATTTGGCGATCCCCGCTTTCACTTTGTACTGGTGTGTGCAGCTGTGAGCTGCCCGCCCCTTGCTGCCTTTGCCTACCAGCCTGACAAGCTCGACCAGCAACTGGACGAGCAAACCCGCCTGGCGCTCAATGATGATGGCTTTGTACGGGTCAATCATGCAGCCAAAAAAATTCAGCTCTCCCAAATTTTCAACTGGTATGCCCATCACTTTGGTGGCTCCCAGCAGGCCATACGAAACTTTATTAATCAATACCGCAAACAGCCACTGCCCGAATCCTATTCGCTGGGATATTACCCCTACGACTGGAGCCTGAACGACTACCAGCCGGCTGCGGCAGATCAGGCAATTTCCAATGTGCAGTACTTTACCCCTTCGGTATTGCTAAAAAAAGGTCAGATTGAAGTCAAACTCTTCAATAACCTCTATACCCAAACGGCTTTCAGGGATGCCAATCGCCAAAAAATGGATTTGGGTGAACGCCAAACTTATTTTACCGGCATCTATCAATTTACGATAGGGGTATCCCAAAACCGAAGGTGGAATGTGGGCATAGAAGCTTACCTCAACTCCGTGCGGCAGGATGCAGATCCGGGCAGCTCTCCCCTCAGGATTTTTGGCAGCAATAAAACCGGCGAAAACTTCAGCAAAACTGCCCTTGCCTATCTGGGGCCCCGCATCCGGTTTAGTCCCTTTGCCAGTATCCCCCGTTTGTCTATCACCTCTTCCCTGCAATTGCCCCTCTCCAAGGATCTCGAGCTCATCGACGACCAGGGAAACAGCCGCTTCCTTGCCCATAACCGGGTGAATTGGTTCACTCAGGTGTTTTTCGATCAGTATTTTGGAGATTTTCAGTTATTTACGGAATTCGACCTGCTCTTTCGCTTTAAAACCAAGCGCACTTCCTTTAACCAACCAGCCTTTTTCCGCACCCCGTTGACGGTTTTCCTCAGCTACTTTCCCAACTCCCGCTCTACCCTCAACCTCAATGCCCAGTACTCCCCTGCTTGGGGAAAAAGCAACGGGCAGTTTAGTTACCTCAATGATTTTGTACAGCTGGGAGCTGGTGCCAAATACCAGCTCACTCCTGATATTAACCTCGAAATTATTTACACCAACTTCATTAGCTCCCGCAACCAGGGTGCCGGCCAGACCTTCAACCTGGGCATCGTTTTTATTCGTTAAAATAACCTCAAAACGTACATGCGTAATTAGCATAATGGCAGTTCATGCTAAATATTTTACAAATGGCGCTATTGATACGCATAGTATTATTTATGTATTATAAATTTACATACACATAACTTTTATCCCAGATACTGCCTTTTATTTTACCTATTTCGACTACCAGGAGAGACAACCTTTTTCTTGGCACACACTACACATTTATGAAACTAAAGAGGCAGCCTCAGAAAGGCAAATATCACGACTACATCAACCAACTGGAATCAAAAGAAAAGCAGGGAGTTTACAGAATTCTGCTTGTGGCAGTTTTACTGGCAAGTCTGTCCACAGGCATTTATTTTACCTTTTGGGGTTTCAGGGGAACTTTCTATTCAACTGTGGATGCAAATACTGAAACAAATACACCGTTCAGGCACCAGATTGAACAACCAACAGAAAACCTTCCGCCAGGCCAAACGGTAAAAGAAATACAGCACAGAGAACCAGAAGCAGAAACCTTCATTGCTGAAAACAAGGCAGAAGCTGGCCACAAGGTACCGGCAACGTACGCACCTGCTTACAGGCCGCCCACCTCCTCTCCCGGTGGAAAACCGGCTGCCCCAAAGCGGGAGCGCCCTGCTACCAAAGTAAAAGTAGAAAAGCCCCTAAGCCAATCTCAGAAAAGCTCCACCACAAAACGGGGCAACACCCAAAAGAAGGAGGAAAACCAACAAGCTACGCCTCACACCCCTCCCTCATTTTCCGGGAGTGAAGCGCATAGCGCCGAAGAAGAAGCGCCCAGGGACCTACCTCCCCTTCCCGGCATGCTACCCCCTACCGCAGAAAAGGCAGAGACCAACAACAGCAGTACAAGCGGCAAAGAGAAAAAAGCCTTCAGCAAACCCCTTCAAATTGCCGATAAAATGCCACAGTTTCCCGGAGGCAATACAGCCATGTATGCATATTTGAACCGCAGGCTGCAGTATCCGCAGGTGGCCAAAGATTATGGCGTTGAAGGGCGGGTGTTTGTACAGTTTGTGGTTGAACCCGACGGGAGCCTCAGCAATGTAAAAGTAGTTAGGGGCATCGGGTATGGCTGCGACCAGGAAGCCCTGAGAATTGTCAAAAAAATGCCCCGCTGGATTCCCGGTGAACACCAGGGGGTAAAGGCGCCGGTCATTTACACCATACACGTTCAGTTTAACCTAAAATAATCACACCATTCAAATCAATATTCCTAAATGGTCCGAAGTTCGACGTTTACGTCTGTTATTGCATTGCTCTGTTTCCTAATATCTACGCTTACCCCTGCATATTCCCAGCAAACCAAAGTATCGGGTTTGGTAAAAGACACCGATACGGAGGAAACCCTCATTGGTGTTCAGATACGCATCAAGGGCACCAGTGAAGGGGTTATTACTGATTTTGATGGAAACTTTGAAATAACCACCAGTCATCCACGGCCTTTTTATCTGGAGTTTGAAACCATTGGCTATCAAAAACGCGAAGTACTGGTTGCCAAAGCCGCTGAGTTTCTCGAAGTCAATCTCGTGGCCTTCAACAGCCTGACCGATGGCATAGTGGTTGCGGCTTCCCGCCTGGCTGAACGCACGTTTGAGCCGGCAGTTTCTGTTCAAAAAATGGATATCATAGATATCAAGAACAACCCGGGTGCCGATTTTTACACCGGCCTGGCCTTTTTGAAAGGGGTGCAGATGAATACCAGCAGCCTGGCCTTCCAGTCAGTAAACACCCGCAGCTTTGCCGATGCACAAAACTGGCGTTTTGTACAGGTCATAGATGGGGTGGACACCAACCTGCCTGGTTTTGGCTTTTCTATGGGCAACCTTTCCGGAGCCTCGGAGCTGGATGTGCGAAGTATAGAGGTGGTACCAGGCGCCGGCTCGGCCCTGTATGGCCCCAACGCATTCAACGGATTCATTTCCATAGACACCAAAAGCCCCTTTGACTACCCCGGGCTGAGTGTGTATCTCAAAAACGGCTTTACTACTCAGCAGGACTTTGGTTCCAACCCCTACACCGATGTTGGCCTGCGGTATGCCGGCCAATTGGGCCCCAAACTGGGATTTAAGGTAAATATGACCTATTTGCGTGCTACCGACTGGGGCGCCAATGACGAAAGTTACATCATTGCCAACAGCGATGTGCCACGTAAGGATGAACTGCTGAGCCTTCCCAGAGACTACCCCACTTACGATGCGGTACACGTGTATGGCGATGAAGTAAAAGCCCTGGTCGATCTGGGGGACAGCACCCTGGCCCCCATTAGCCGGACGGGCTTTAAGGAGCGCGACATCATTGACTACGGCATCAACAACATCAAGCTCAACGCCGCCCTCCACTATCGTTTCAACGAAAAAATTGAAGCCATATATGACGTAAAATTTTCCCAAAATGATGCCATACTGCGCCACACCTGGTTCTTTCCCATGGTGGGGCTCAGGCACCAGCTGCACCGGCTGGAGGTAAAAGGCAGCAATTTCTTTGTGAGAAGTTACTATTCCAAACAGCACACCAACGATGCCTACTCCATCCTCAAAGGAAGCATGTTCATTCAGGAGCAGCTGAGGCCCACCGAGCTGTGGGGGGCAGACTATGGGGCCGCATACCGGGGAGAAATACCCGGTATTCCCGCGGGAGATCACTACCAGGCCAGAAAATTTGCCGACCGGCTGGTGCCACACCCCAGCAGCCCCGAATTTATTCAGCTGATGCCCCTCATCTTCAGAAATGAAGAAGGCATACCCGGCATGGCCACCTTTTCCGACCTTTCGAGCTCCTTCAATGTAGAAGGAGGCTACAACTTTACCCACAAAGTGACCGGGGTACACCTGCAGCTTGGCGGCAACTACCGCAAGTATTGGCTCAACTCCGAAGGCAGGTTGTACAACGACGGTCCGAGTGGCTTCAACCGTTCCATAGAAGTGTATGAGTATGGCGCATACACCCAGGCTTCGAAGAGCATACTCAACAACCGCCTGGCACTGAGGGCTTCGCTGCGCTACGACAAAAACCGCAACTTCAAAGGCCGCCTCACTCCCAGGGCCTCAGCCGTACTCACCCTGGACGAAGAACGGAAACACAACATACGTGCTTCGGTACAGTCGGCCTTCAGAAATGCAGCTCCTCAGGAGGCTTATATGGCCATGGACGTGGACCTCTATGTCATCATGGGCGGTACCCTGCACAATATCTATAACTACAACTACTCCATGGGCGATGGCAATCAAATCAACGGAAGAGAAATCCTCAATGACCTGGTAACCCCGGAGTCCTTTCAGGCCTTTGCTGCAGCTGGCGCCTCTGACACCAGCCTGCTGGTACCAGTCAACATCAACCCGCTGCGGCCCGAAAAGGTAACCTCAGTAGAAGTTGGTTACCGGGGGCTCTTTGGTGAATCGTTCACCATTGACCTCAATTTTTACCGCAATGTATATAAGGACCTTGCCTCCAGCACGGTGGCCTACAACATGGCTACGGGCCGCAATTTTGCCTTCCACACCAACACGCCCGAGCCCATCACTGCCTACGGAGTGGAAGCGGGCCTGGGTCTGCGCCTGCCCGGAGGTTTCCAGCTGGGGGTAAATTATACCTACACCGACTTTGATGCAGAAGCAGCAGTACAGGCCGACCCCAACTTCCTGCCCACCTTCAACTCACCCAACAACCGCTTCAATATCATTTTTGGCAACCCCAATATTGCCAAGAAAGGCTTTGGGTTTAATGTGAAATATCGATGGTCGGAAGGCTATACCTGGCAGTCGCCCCTTGGGCAGGGGGATATAGCAGCCTTTGGCGTAATGGATGCCGCTATCAGCCTCAAGGTACCTGCCATCAAATCCAACCTGAAGCTGGGGGCTTCCAATTTGCTCAACACCCCCTACCGCACCATATACGGCGGACCGTACGCAGGCGGACTTTACTACATGGGCATTGTCTTTGATAGTTTTGTTCCCTGAGTCCGGTTTTGGTCTCCTGTAACCTTAAGCCCGGATTGCCGAAAGGCATTTCCGGGTTTTTTTTATGGGGGAAGGAAAAGGGAGCGAATGGCGAATGGCTTCCCGCTCCCTGGTCTCATTGTTTTAACCATCTGCCGCGCATACGCTCACGGCTGCCGTGCAGACTGATCAAATACATACCCGCAGGCAGTGCCGAAAGATCCAGCACCAGCTTTCCTGCCTGGGTAGGGCTTACTTTCGGCAGCAGCAGCATCTGTTTACCAGCCAGGTCGCGAACTTCTACCTCAAATGCCTCAGGTCCAGAAGAAACGAATTCAATATTCAGCCTGCCTGAGCCTGGATTGGGATAAAGAGCCGTTAGCCGGAGCCCCTCAAAGGCTACCTCTACCTGCTTCAGGGAGGAAAACAGCAGGCTGCCGTCCTGCTTCAGTAGTTTCAGGCGGTAATAGTAGGTACCGGCATACTGGGGTTGGTCGGTATAGGCAAAGTACTGCTCTTCTCCAGTATATTCCCAACTTTTAAGCTGCTCAAAATGGAGGCCATCGGAAGCACGTTCTAGTGCAAAGATTCCGCCAGCAGTGGGTTGCTGCACTTTCCAGCGGAGCTCCACATCCCCCTCCTTGTTTTGGGCTTGAAAACTGATGTCAGCAGCAGCCAGTATAGTGCCGCAATTGGCTGGGTCGTCCAGGTTGCTGTAGTTGTAGTTGCCAGCTATGATTTCTACCATCATGGCCTGGTTGGCCGGACCATTGGCCTGTCCGGGGGTTTCACTGGCGGCGGTATTCGCCATAAAGTTGCTTTGGGTGGTATAATTTCCACACAGCAACTCAAAATGTACTCCGGGACCTTTTTCTGGAAAAGTGAAGGAAGCCGAACCTGTGGGAAAAGTTGCTGTAGTGGCTGTGAGGTCCCCCCAGCCAAAACCGTGATAAAAAGTGCCGTCAGGCATGCGTACTTGCACAGCGTCTCCGTCATCCCATATTTCTATACGGGACCAAAAAGAAACGGGCAAATAGGCGCAAGCGTAGCTAGGATTCGTGGAGGTGGGAGCAGTAGTACACACCTCCAGGCAGGAGTTGTTGTTACCGGCCAGTATATACACTCCGTCTCCATTCGCATCGGTGGGATCGTCGGGCGGAATGTTGGGGTTGCGGTTGTTTTCGTTGTAAATCACAATGAGGTCGCCGGGGCTCAGGTTGGCAAAGGCTGCACAAGTGGCCTTGATGCGCAAATGGCCATCAGAAATCTCAGTATTTACCGGGGAGAAGTCGCCGTTGTTATCATCTATGATCCAGCCCCGCACATCCACGGGACCCGTGGGGTCGGCAGCACTACCCACCACCAGCAACTCAATATATTCCTGTGCCACTTGTGAAGCTGGCCCGGTAGATACCTCGTTGACAATCAGTCCCTGGGCATGAGAAGTGAAAGAAAAATACAGGTTAAAAATGAAAAGAAATATCAGGCAGAAAAAAATGCGGGAAACCTTCATCATCCACAAACAGAATTATCTAAAATAGGAAATTAATGTGCAGAACAATGGTACGGATTATTCGCGACTTATGAAAGAAAAAAGGCAATTTTATTCCAAAAGTGGCTTTATTTTCCGGAGCGCTTCATCATGGCCAGGGCTGCGGGCACTTCCGTTTGGGGAAGCTTACAGGCCTTGTTCTGGCAGACGTAAATCATGGTTTTTCCCTCCACAGCTTTATTGGCCAGCAGTTGGAGCCTGCCCTCCTGCCTGCCTCCCAGAAAAAAGGCATCGGGCAGAAAGTACTGATCGAATTGCTGGCGAATGCGGGAAGCCTTTTCGCCCACTATGGCTACCTCATAAGGGGGGTACAGAAAGTGCGTCAGTACCATGGCCCAATTGGCGTAATAGCCCGGCTGCTCCCTGATGTTGCCCAGTACCTTTTGGGTCATCTTCTCTGCACGTTGCAGGTAATCATCCTTGTACAGGTAGGTACCCAGATAAATCAGGTCTTTGGCCATAGCTGAATTCGAAGCCGGTATGACATTATCGGAGATTTCCACCGGGGTACTGATGAGGGGATCGTGGTGCTTGGAGGAATAAAAAAACAGTTGGGTCTCCTCATCGCTGAAATGCTCCAGCACGTACTGCATGAGTTCATCGGCTTCAAACAGCCATTTTTCCTCAAAGGTAGCCTGATATAAATTCACAAATGCCTCAATCAGGAACGCATAATCGTCCAGAAAACCATTAACGGTGGACTTGCCATCCTTATAGGAGCGGTTGAGGTGCTGATCGGGCTGTTTCATGTTCTGGATCAGAAATGCAGCATTTTTGCGAGCCACTTCCAGAAACTTTTGCTCGCCAAATGCCCGGTAAGCATCCACATAGCCCTTCAGCATGAGGGCATTCCAGGAAGTAAGCACCTTGTCGTCCAGTCCGGGGCGTATTCGCTTGTTCCGGGCCTGCAACAGTATGGCTTTACTTTGGGCGATTTTTTCCTCAAACTCCGCTTTACTTAGCCCAAACTCACGGCAAATTTCTTCCTCCTCTTTGGTAATGTGCAAAATGTTGCCATGCTCCCAGTTGCCCTTTTCACTTACATTAAACCAGGCCATAAATAGCGGTGCATCTTCCCCCAGCAATTCCCTGATTTCCTCAAGTGACCAAACATAAAACTTTCCTTCTATGCCCTCACTGTCGGCATCCAGGGAGGAGTAAAAGCCCCCTTCGGGGCTGCTCATCTCCCGCTCAACAAAGGCCAGCGTTTCATATACCACCTGCCTGTACCGGGGGTTTTTCGTTTGCCTGTAAGCCTCGGCATACAAAGAGGTCAGCTGAGCATTGTCGTACAGCATTTTTTCGAAATGAGGTACTTTCCATGCTCCATCAGTGGAATACCTGGCAAAGCCTCCTCCTACGTGGTCGTAAATGCCCCCTCTGGCCATTTGATCCAGGGTGAGCTGCACGGCCTCAAGGGCTTTTGCTCTGCCTTCATAATAATGGTCGCGCAATAAAAATTGAAACACTGCTGGCATGGGAAACTTAGGAGTGCGTTTAAGCCCTCCTTTTTGAAAATCAATCTCAGCCAGTAGCTTATCCACACTCAGTTTGAGGTCTTCTGCTTTGAAAAGGGTGTGTTCATCGCTGAGCTCAGCAAAGCGCATGCTGTGAATGCCCTGAGTGACCTGTTCAGCTGCCTCCACCAATTTCTCGGGATTCGTCTGGTAATAATTGGCAAAATGGTCAATCACCCGCAGCCAGTCTTTTTTGGGAAAATAGGTAGCCGCAAAAATGGGACGGCCATCGGGCAGCGCGATGGCATTGAGGGGCCATCCTCCCCGGCCCGAGGTGAGGTAAGCGGCATTCATATACACCTGGTCCACATCGGGTCGCTCCTCCCTGTCCACCTTCACCGATACATATTGGGCATTCATTTTGGCAGCCACCAGGCTGTCTTCAAAGGACTCGTGCTCCATCACGTGGCACCAGTGGCAGGCAGCATAGCCAATGCTGATAATCAGCAACTTATTTTCCTTTTGGGCCTTTTGCAGGGCTTCCTCTCCCCAGGGATACCAGTCCACAGGGTTATGGGCGTGCTGCAGCAGGTATGGGCTGCTGGAATGGATGAGGCGGTTGGCCTTTTGCTGCTCGCCCTGGGGCTGGGCTTTGCAGGCCATAAACAGCTGGCACAATACCAGCAAGCCTCCTGCCCAGTGAAGGTATTTTTTCATGTCAGTGGATCCATATTTTATGGCGTCCGAGGATGCGGCCGTCTTGTTCTATGTGCATAATATACAAGCCTTCCGGCAAATGTCCAACCCTCAGCTGCAGTTGGGCCTGGCCCGCAGGCACCATATACGTGGGCAAATGCTGACGGCCCATGAGGTCGTAAAGGCGAAAATGGACCGGCGATTGTTGGGGTGGAAAGTGAATATTGAGCCTTTCACTGGCAGGGTTGGGAAAGATTTCTACCTTCATGAGCGGATCCTCCTGCTCCAGTCCCACAAACCTGCCCACACCCACCCAGATACAGGCTGTATCATTGCTGATGTTCTCATCGGGAAAACCACTTGCCCACACACACAGCAGGTAAACGGCCTCCTCGGTAGGAACCCAAATGCTGTCGTGCGTAAACTGTATGCTGTCATTGGGCGCCAACGACATGGTATCTCTTACCACCATACTGAGGGGAAGCCCACCGTTGATAGAATAGAAAATTTGCAGGGTCGAATCAATGTCCAGGGTATCGGAACCCAGGTTGAGAATGGCACCTTTGATGGGCAACTCCTCTCCTACCCCTCCCACAGGTGTAATGAGATCAAAGGTCATCAGGTCCACTTTTTTCACCTCAGACACCCGTATATCGTCCAGAGCCAGCACAAATTTGTCCTTGGAAGTATGCCGGAAGGCAATATACACCTCCTGGTTGGCATATTCGGCCAGGCCTACGGAGCGGTAGGTAAACTCATTGGCTTCGCCTGCAACTACCATTACCGGCGGATTGGCCAGGAAGCCGGCCGAGTCGGGAGTGGGCGAAGTAAGGGAAATGCGCACCTCATAGCTTTCTGGGAAGTATTTGTCCTGAGAATAGGCATACCACGAAAGGCAGGGGTTGCTGCCCAGGCTGATACGGGGACTGATGAGCCAGTCGTCGCTGCGCACGGTAGAGTCTTCATACCAGGAAGGAGAAATCAGCAGGCGGTTGTGGGGATTGTTGAAGTCCACATGCGACTGCCAGCCTGCTTTGGCAGAAACCGGTGGGTTCTTGATGGCTTCAAAAGGCTGCTGACCGTCGAGGTCCAGTACGGTCCAGTCTGCGGGAATGGTATTTCCGGAGAAAGGCTCGTCAAACAAAACATCGCCCCCACAGGGAAAGGCGCGCAGGGCCTGGGCAGGCTGGGAAGGAAAACCCGAGCGGCTGGGGCCCTGAGCCCAGAGCAGTGCGGGAAAAGCGGATAAAAAAGCGAGACTAATAAAGAGAAGTTTTGCTTTATGTTTCATGCTGAGTGGGTTTATGGTATAATCTCTAAAAGGCCGGAGGCGGTTGCCTAAATGAAAAAGACCCAAATCAGCCGGAGCTATTTGAGCCTTTTTCATCAGTGTTGTTGTATCTTTCAAGTAGGCTTAAAGCGTACCTCCCTTTTCTTTCATTTCTTTCAGCACAGCCGATATGCCACGCTTATTAATGATCCTCAGGGCGTGCATAGACACCTTCAGGGTAACCCAGCGATCCTCCTCAGGAATATAAAAACGCTTTTTCTTGAGGTTGGGGTTAAATTTGCGCCTTACTTTATTATTTGATTTAGAAACGTGGTTTCCCGACATCGGACGCTTACCGGTTACTTCACATACTCTTGCCATGATATTTCTTTCTTTTGTTCAATTCTTTTTTCGGATTGCAAATATCCTCATTAATCTAAGAAAAACAAAAAACAAGCCGGATTTTTTATACCGTATCGAGCAGCGACTGCCAGAGGTAAAAAGTGGCGTAGGCCTGGTAGGGGTGCCATTTCCGGGTAATTTCGCGCAGCATTTCCGGCTGAAGCTTCTGCTCAAGCCCCAGCTGCCTTTTCAGAGCTTGCTGCAAACCCGCATCCTGCAAAGGAATGGCCGTGGGGATGCGCAGGCATTTCATCATCACGTAGTGGGCTGTCCACGGCCCTACGCCTTTAATTTGCAGCAGAAGCTGCTCTACATTTTCGGCAGATTCTGTTAGTAAGGCGGTCTTGCTGAGACTGCCTTCAGCCAGCAAGCCAGCCACTTCCCGCAGGTAGCCTATTTTCTGCCTGGAAAACTGCATGCGACGCATCTCCTGCTCTGGCAGGGCCAGAGAGGCTGCGGGGGCGGGATGCAGAAAATAAGTATCTCCCTCATATTCTATCCTTTGGCCACAGGCTTCCACCCAGCGCCTTTTCAGGCGGTAGGCAAAATCGAGATTGATTTGCTGCCCGATGATGGCCCAGCTGAACGCTTCAAACAAATCGGGCAGCCCCACCAGCCTCAGTCCTGCAAAACGCGGGTAGATATTCGAAAGAATCTCATCGCGTTCCGCCATCTCATAAAAAGGGCGCAGATCTGCCCCCAGATCAAACCACTCCCGTATATATGCCGCTATGCCCTCCCACTGCCGGGGGGAAAGCCTGCAGTTCAGACTACACAAGCGAAGTTGCCTCCCCTCCTGGCTGATCTCTACCAGAGCGGGATCGGCCCCAACAAGTGGAAAAAGGCGCCGCACTGCCGCCCCCTTCAGCCTGTGCAGGCATTCCTGCTCATTCCGGCCCAAAAATGTAAGGCAATGGCCATAATGAAAGTCGGAAGGCAGGGGCAGCCTGTATCTGTCTGTAACTTCCCCGTCTGAGCTATGCATGGGTTATTCTACCTGGCTTCTTTCCTGGGCTGTTTGAATCCCGTATAAAATGACTTCGGCCGCCGAGGAAACCTTGAGCTTTTTCATGATGTTCTTGCGATGGGTGTAAATCGTATGCTTGCTTAGGCTGAGCTTGTCAGCTATTTGCTGGGCGTTGAGTCCTTCCGCCATCAAAGCCACGATTTCACTTTCCCGCTCGCTAAGCTGGGTGGGCTCACAGGCCTCTTCCATATTGCCCATTTCCCGGTCGAGCAAAATATCCAGCACCTTGTTGCAAAAAAACTTTTCGTTTCTTTCCAGCGCCTTGATGGCCCCCAAAATTTCTGCTTTGTCGCAATTTTTTAGCAAAAACCCCTTGACCCCAAAACGCAGCACATTCAAAATGCGCTCGCGGTCCAGGTCGGAAGTAATGATGAGTACTTGCGTATCCGGGTGAGATTCAAATATTTTTTTAATACTCAATACCCCAAAAGCCGGTTCGTGATAATCAATAATGACCAGGCGGGGACCCTGACGATGTAGGAGCCTCAGGAGTTGGTCCTCACTCAGTGCTTCTCCCACAATCTGAAAATGTGGCTGATCTTTCAGGATGGACTTCAGCCCTTCTCTTACCAGGTAGTGGGATTCGGCTATGACAATAGAAATGGGATGCATTGCCTGCAAAGCATTGGGATATGGCTGCAATGATAAACATTATTTAGAATTGATCCAAATAAAGATAAGCCATAGCTGTTGGATTAAAGGGCGCAGAGGGTGTAAAAAATCCCATTTTTATCCTAACTTGCACCAAAATTATGCAAAGTGGAAATACTCGGCATTGACATTGGAGGCTCGGGCATAAAGGGTGCCCCGGTAGATGTTCAGCAAGGAATACTGACCCGTGAACGGCACCGTATTCCTACGCCACGCCCTGCAAATCCCCAGGCTGTAGCCAAAACCGTAGCAGAAATTGCTGCACACTTCAACTGGAAAGGCCCCATAGGCTGCGGCTTTCCGGCAGCCATTCAAAATGGCGTGGCCCTCACAGCTTCCAATATCCACAAATCCTGGATAGGGGTAAATGCGGCTGAGGTAATTAGCCGGGAAAGCGGCTGCCCAACCATTGTACGCAATGATGCCGATGTGGCCGGCATAGCAGAAATGGCTTTTGGAGCAGGCAAAAACCGCGACGGAGTGGTGTTTATGGTAACGGTGGGTACCGGCCTGGG
>RFHT01000674.1 GCA_003696835.1 Bacteroidota bacterium | reverse complement strand
TTGAAAAAAGAAATAGGCACCACCAAATCAGATGCGGAGCTGGGATTGAACCGGAATCCCGAAAGTATAGCCAACCCCAAACGCCTGATTGCCGATGCCATTCGGATAGCCCGCCAGGATGAAGTGAAAAGGCGAAGAAGGGAGCTTTCCATTGAAGAACTCTACCTGCCAATAGGCCAAAAAGTATCCCTCACTGCATTGGAAAGACTACCCGCGTACCAGCAATTCAAAGAGGCTGTACGAAGCGCTTTCAGGCAGCTGAATTACCTGCACTAAATTTGGCTTTGGATACTTGAGCATGTAAAAATTCCCCCTCATATTTCCACCTTGCCCAGAATCAGGTCCAGGCAGTGCAGGGGAGTAATTTCCTCGGCCTCGGCCTCGTAGTTGAGAATGAGGCGGTGGTTGAGCACATCGCGTGCAATGGCTTTGACGTCTTCGGGCAAGGCAAAGGAGCGCCCCTGCAAAAAAGCGTGGGCGCGGGCTCCCAGGTTGAGGGCCAGGCTGGCCCGGGGCGAGGCCCCAAAGTCGATGTACTCAGCCAGTTGGGGCAGGCCGTACTGCCGGGGGTCGCGTGTGGCCATAACCAGGTTTACGATGTAGTCTTCCAACTGCTCGCTCAGCTGTATGTGGTCGATGAGCTCCGAAATGGCAAAAATGTCCTTACGCGTCAGCACGGGCTGCACCTCATAGCCGGGCTGGGTTTTGGCCATGCGCTTCATAATGGCTTTCTCCTCCTCTTTGCTGGGGTAGGTTACATATACCTTCATCATGAAGCGGTCCACCTGAGCTTCGGGCAGGGGGTAGGTGCCCTCCTGGTCGATGGGGTTTTGGGTGGCCAGCACCAGAAAAGGGCGGTCCAGCCCAAAGGTTTTTTCGCCTATGGTTACCTGCTTTTCCTGCATGGCTTCGAGCAGAGCCGACTGCACCTTGGCCGGCGAGCGGTTGATTTCGTCGGCCAGGATGATATTGGCAAAAATGGGCCCTTTTTTCACTTCAAAGCGGCCCTTCTGCTGGTTGTACACCATGGTGCCCACCAGGTCGGCCGGCAGCAGGTCGGGGGTAAACTGTATGCGCTGAAACTGCAGGTCCAGCACCCGGGCCAGGGTGCTGATGGTAAGGGTTTTGGCCAGGCCCGGCACCCCCTCCAGCAGGATGTGCCCGTTGGTAAACAGGCCCATCAGCAAACGCTCTATGATGTGTTGCTGCCCCACAATAATCTTTTCCATCTCCTGCATCAGCGCCTTTACCTGTGCGCCGCGCTCCTCTATGTGTTGGTCCAGTTGGGCCTGAGAAGTATTTGAAAATAAGGCCATGTTGTGTTGTTTAAAAAAATGCGTTCAACTTTCCTGCCAGCCTTTCACTGCTGCTTGCTTTAGCTCAAAATTCCAGGCGGTAGCTCAGTAGGGGAATAATGCCCAACTGGTACTTGGTTACGACCTGCTGCTTGAGGAAGTCGTAATACTGAAAGGCAATGTTCTGGCGGTTGGTGACATTTTGTATATCAAACGAAAAAACACGCGTAAAGCGGGCCTTGTCGCGTTTAAAGGTCAGGCGCAGGTCCAGGCGGTAGTAGTCCTGCAGGCGCAGGCTGAAAGCCTGCTCGTCCACATATACGGTGCGCTGCTCCCGGGCAGAGGCCGCCGCATCAATGGGCGTATCGCGAAAGCCCCCCTGGTACAAAAAGCGCAGGTTGATGCCAATGGTTTTGTTTTTGTTTTTGCGGGTAATGCGGTGGATTTCCTTGCCGCCGGTCAGGCTGAACTGGTAGTTGCCATTAAAGCGGGTGTTGCGCTCTATGCCGTCGGCAGCCGTGTATTTGGAGTCGTAGAGCGAGCCGCTGATGAGGTAGTAGTAGTCATCGCTCAGCACCTTTTCCAGGGTGAACTCCAGGCCGTAGTTGCGGCCCTTGCCTTCATTGACCAGGGCCTCGGTCACATAGCCTTCCAGCAGGTTGAGTACCGAAAAGCTGCTGTTGGGGTTGGTGCTAACAGGCACCTGAAAGAGCTGCTGGTAGTAGGGTTCCACCTTGAGGTGGAGGTTTTCGCCCACGAGCTGGTGGTAGCTCAGCACCAGGTGATGCGCTTTGGTGAAATCCAGCTCGCGGTTGGGAAACAGTATGCTGCCATCGGCCTGGGTAATGGCGGCAAAATAAGTGCCCAGGAGCTGCAGCTGGCTGTGCAGGCCGTAGGCCAGGCTGAGGCTTTTGCCCGGCCCAAACTCATACACCAGGGAGGCGCGCGGCTCCACGGCGCTGGCCTTGTTCAGCCCCAGGTACATGCCGTGCAGGCCCGCATTGGCCTTGAGGCGCTGGCTGAGGTAAAAACTGAAATTGAAGTAGGGCTGTAACAGAAAGGTATTGCCCTGGGCACTGGCAATGAGTTGCTCCTCCGCACTGGGGCCGGTATCGAAGGCGGCACTTCTGAGGCGGTAGCCCAGCTGGTTGAAAAACAGCCCGGCCCGCATGCTGGCCCGCTGGCCAAATTTGTAGCGCAGGGAGGTCGTAGCCGATATTTTGCTTTGCTCCAGTATATCCTCTTCGGCCTGATGGGGCTGATAGCTGTCGTCCAGCAAGTCGGCTGTGCGCTCACTTTTGATGGCCGAAGCCGCCACCACTGTTTTCCACAGGCCCTTATTGCCCAGGGGCAGGCTGTGGGTGGCGCCCACGGCGCCCATGTCGGAAGAAAAGTTGATGTCGAAGCGGTCTTTTTGGAATTTCCACATAGAGGAGTCCCGTTCGGCAGCAAATACATTGGAGCTGAGGCCTCCCATGCCAAAAAGGGTAAAGGTGCCCGCCCTGGCGGTGGGCAGGTGCAGGTTGAAGGCAAAGTCCTGGTAGGTGATTTCCTCATCGCCCAGGGGCACCCCCATGAGGCTGAGCAGCCCCACAGTGGAGTAGCGGTAGTTGGCCAGAAAAGAGGCGCCTCCCGGCTTTGAAATGGGCCCCTCGGCCGCCAGGTCGATGCCGATGAGGCCCGCCTGTCCGGTAAATTCGTATTGCTCGTTGTTGCCTCTGCGCAGGTGGATGTCAAATACCCCCGAAAGAGCGTTGCCATATTGGGGAGCAAAAGCCCCGGTCATAAAACTGGAGTTGTCCAGCAGTTGGGTGCTCAGGATGATGGTGCCCCCTCCGCTGTGCGACACCCGGTCGCTGAAAGTACCCGCATTGGTGAGGTGGTTGGGGTTTACAATGTCCACCCCTTCCATGCGCCACAAAATGCCGTTGGGCGAGTTGCCCCGTACCACAATGTGGTTGGCCTGGTCGTTGGCAGTGGTTACCCCGGCATTGGAAGTCATCAACCGTGCCGGGTCGTAATAAGTGGCCGCAAAGCGCTGGGTTTCCTCCACAGTAAAGGTGCGGGTGCTGATGCCGTTGAGCTGGCGGGAGTTACCCGCCGTAATGAGCACCTCCCCCAGATCGTACAGACGCTGATGCAGCCCAATTTCCAACACGCTTTCCTTGCCGGCACGCACTTCCAGGTCGGGAATAAAGTAGAGATCGTAGCCATCCAGGCTCACAATGAGGGTGTGGCGCCCCACTGGTATGCCTTCCAGGCGGAAAGCCCCACGGGCATCGGTAGTAGCCGATACGGCCGTATCGGAATAGGAAATCTGCACCCTGGCTCCCTTCAGCCCCAGCTGGCTGCTGGCATCCACCACCCGGCCGCGCACCGTCTGGCTCAGCTCTTGGGCCATCAATTGACTGTCCATCATCCCCAGCACCATCAAACAGCTGAGTATGTTGATCACCAAGCTTTTCATAGATATTGGCATAATTGTAAACAATTTGAGCATGCTAATTAAGTCACTTTTGAGCTAAATTCCGGGTATTTTCCTCCCCTTTTGTTAAGATTCCTCCTCTTTTATTCCTGATGGGCCGGAAATCATTGTGTAATTTGGGAGGGCTCAGGCGGCTTCCCAATATATTTCTTTCTGCCCGCATATCAGCAGGCGCCTTTGGGTATGACAACCGTTTGCACCGGACAAGGGCCTGCCTCTTTGAGTGAAAAATAATAGTTTGGGAAGAGGGGCATGCAGCCCCTGTTGGCCTGCTGCTACAAGCATATACTTTTGCCTATGAAAACCCTTTATACCGTCTGCTGCCTGCTCTTCCTCACTGCTTCTGTCATGGCCCAAAAGTTTACCCCCAATTACGACGAATCCCGCGTGCCGGCCTACACCCTGCCCGACCCGCTGGTATGGGAAAACGGCCAGCGCCTCAGCGACCCGGCCGACTGGCCCGCCCGGCGGGCCGAAATCCTGGAGCTGTTTGCTACCCAGGTCTATGGGCGGGTGCCCCAGGCTCCCTATCAGATGAAGGCCAAAGTGCGCTCGGTAAACCCCGTGGCCCTCAACAAAACGGCCATACGCAAGGAGGTGGAACTGGAGTTTCGGGCCAATGGCCGCAAGCTGAAAGCGCAGTTGCTGATTTACCTGCCCGCAGGGCAGGTGGACCGGGTACCGGTCTTTCTGGCCTACAATTTTTACGGCAACCACAGCATTCACCCAGACCCCAAAATCAGCCTCACCAAAAGCTGGGTGCGCAACAATGAAGCCCTGGGCATAAGCGCGAACCGGGCCACGGCCGCCTCGCGGGGCGCACGCGCTTCGCGCTGGCCCGTGGAGGAAATCCTGGCCCGTGGCTACGGCCTGGCCGTGATGTACTACGGCGACATAGACCCCGACTACGACGACTTCCAAAATGGCATTCACCCCCTGTTTTATGCTCCTGGCCAGCAGCGGCCCGCCCCCGATGAGTGGGGCGCCATTGCCGCCTGGGCCTGGGGCCTGAGCCGCGCCATGGACTACCTGCTCACCGACCGCGAGGTGGATGCCCGCCGCGTGGCGGTGATGGGTCATTCGCGCCTGGGCAAAACGGCCCTCTGGGCCGGAGCCGT
>RFHT01000673.1 GCA_003696835.1 Bacteroidota bacterium | reverse complement strand
GGTCAATGCTGAATCCGGACATCGGATCATTTCCCCAACACAAAGGGGGTTGAGTTCAGAAAAGGAAAAGGCCAATTTAATAATCTGCTGAAAATTTTCTCATCCCTCTTGAATTTTATAGGCAGCAAAGCCACAGGTAGGTGCCACTGCGGCAGCAAGTTGGATTTTCACCAAAAATGCAAAAATTAGTGTATGAAAAAAAGGTAATGTTGTATAGAAAAGTACCCGATATCTGCTACTGAGCTAAAACCAGCCCCCCAGGCCCATAGAATTGGGCAAGCACTCAGGTCGAAAATGATTGTTAGATATGTGTGTCTTTTTCAAAGAATTATGGGCATGAATCAAATGTGTTCTTGTAGAAAAATAGCCAATTTTTTTTATATTAACAGTTGAGGGTACGTTTTTTGCAAATCACACGCAGATTACAACTATTTCCACACACATAACATAGAGAGATTTTTTGAGGAAGATCAGGCATGTAAGATTTTCGCCAATTTCATCTTTTTATTTATACCACCAGTTGTAATTTTATTAAAATGGATAAACTAAACCGTGTTGTTATATGAGCTTTTTACTTTCTGTCCGTAAGATTTTTCTGCTTTTTGCATGTTGTTGTCTGTTTGTTGCTCCTTCCCTGGCGCAAAGCAAAGGCGGCTGTGTAAAAGGTAACTGTGCCAATGGTTATGGCACCTATCATTATCCCGATGGTGGAGTGTACAAAGGCTACTGGCAAAATGCAAAACGCCATGGTGAAGGCACCTACGAGCTGGCCAATGGCGATGTGTATGTGGGTGAGTGGAAAAAAGATAAAATGCATGGAAAAGGGGTTTACACCTACTTCAATGGTGACAAGTACGAAGGCTCCTTTAAAGAAGACATGATGGAGGGCCAGGGCAGCTTTTTCTATGCCGATGGCAGTACTTATACAGGCAACTGGCAGGCCAACCAGCGCAGCGGGCAGGGTACCTACACCATGCCCAACGGAACGGAAATAAGCGGCGTTTGGACCGACGGGCGCGTAAACGGCAAGGCCAAATACTATTACCCCAACGGCGATATTTACGAAGGCGATTTTGTGAATAACCGCCGCAACGGCCAGGGCACCCTCACCACCGTGCGTGGAGACATTTACACCGGTCAGTGGAAAGACGGCAAACGGGACGGCTACGGCAAGATGGAGTTTGCCGACGGCAAAGTATATGAAGGCCAGTGGCAAAACGGCCGCATGAATGGCGAAGGCACCCTCACTACCCCCCTGGGCACCGTTTATAGCGGCCATTTTCAAAACAACCTCTACCACGGCCAGGGCAAAATGGTGCACTCAAACGGCGATGTGTATGAAGGCCAGTGGTTTAATGGCCGCAAACACGGCCAGGGCACCTATACCTACTCCGACGGCAGCGTATATAGTGGCCAGTGGCACATGGACAAGCGCCACGGCAGCGGAACCTATGCCTACGCAGACGGCCGCGTATATGAAGGAGAATTTGCTGCTGGAAGGGCCCATGGAAAGGGTAAGATGACCGAAGCTGACGGCAAGGTCAAGGAGGGCACCTTTTTGTATGGAAAATTTAAAAATGAAAAACCACAAAGATAAATAGCAGCCAAATTGGCGACTTCGCTTTGAGGCTGTTGATTCCAAAAACTTAAGAGGACGCAATTAATACCTAAACGAGAAGGCCAACTCCACGAGTTGGCCTTTTATTATTTGCTCAGCATATACTCCACCCCGTCCCAGTCGGCGGGCAGGCCATTTTGGAGCAGTTCGGTGGTTTTTTGGTGCATGCGGCGGGCTGCATAGTCATGTGGGTTGAGCTTGAGCACCGCTTCCCAGCTCTCTGCGGCAGCCCGTATATCCCGGGCGTAGTATGCCTGCATCCCTGCCCTGAATACCTCCAGGCTCTGGCGCTTGAGGGCTGCCACCTCCGGGGCATCGCCGGCAAAAAACTCGTATATACCCATGGGCTGCTTGCGGCCTTTTACCAGTACCTTGCCCAGGTAACGGTAGTCTTCATCGGCGAGCTCGCCCATGGCCCTGAGGCAAACCTCACTTACCAGCACCGATGCGCCAAAGTGCTTGGTAAGCCCTTCCATGCGGGCTGCCGTGTTTACCGTATCGGATACCACCCCGGCTTCCAGGCGTTTTTTGTCCCCCATAATGCCCAGCACCAGTTCTCCGGTATGCAGCCCAATGCCCACCGAAATGGGCTGGCGGCCCTTGCGGCGCCTTTCCTCATTATAGCCCGCTATGGTTTGCTGCATGCGGATGGCCGCCTGCACGCCGTCGCTCGCCCCCTGCATAAACAAGGCCATGATACCATCGCCGTAGTACTGATTGACAAAGCCCTGGTGCTGGTGAATCACCGGCCCGACCCGCCCCAGATAGGCATTGAGAAACCGAAAGTTCTCAGCCGGCTCCATCTGCTCGGCCAGGGTGGTATAGTCGCGTATGTCGGAAAACAAAACGGTGGCTTCCCGCTCGGCATAGTCGTCCAGGCCTACGTCCAGTACGCTCTCCTTGTCCAGAGATTCCAGAAACTCGTAGGGGATAAAGCGGCCGTAGGCCGTGTTGATGCGCAGTAGTTTGTGCTGGGTTTTGATACGGGCCAGCAGCTCGTGACGGGAAAAAGGCTTGGCAATATAGTCATTGGCCCCCAGGTCCAGGCCCTGCACCAGGTCGGTCACCTGGTTTTTGGCCGTGATCATGATGATGGGCAACTCACTGGGCAGGTATTTCTCCCGAATTTTGCGACATACCTCAAAGCCCGAAATATGGGGCATCATCACGTCCAGCAGCACCAGATCAAATTGTTGGTCCGATGCAATGGCCTCCAGGGCCTGCCGGCCATCCATCACGGAAGTGACCAGGTAGTGCTCAGAAGCCAGATGGCTTTTCATCACGGCCTGGTTGATGGGCTCATCGTCCACCACCAATACCCTTAGCAGCTGCTCGTGGGGCAGTTTCACCTCCGGGCGTTGCCCGTTTGTCGGGCTTTCGGCCGGCACCAGCTGCTGCACGGCTTCTTGCTGGGGCGAAGCCGGCTGCTGGGGTGCATCCGCAGACGAAAGCGGGCCACTTTGGCCGAGCTGGGCATCAGTAGCTATGGGTAGGCTTACGTAAAATACCGAGCCTTTACCCATTTCAGATTCCACCCAAATCTTCCCGCCATGCAGCTCCACCAGCTGGCGGGTGATGCTTAGCCCCAGGCCCGTTCCACCATACAGGCGGGCCGTAGAACCATCGCCCTGCTGAAACTGCTCGAAAATCAGGCTTTGCTTCTCAGGGGGGATGCCTATACCCGTATCAGAAACGTAAAAGGTGAGCATCTTCCCCCTTGCTTGCGGGTGGGGGTTGCCGGCTGCTATTTGGGCTTGCCCGTTGTGGGGAGCTTGCCGGGAGGTATCGGCTATTCCCACTTTCACCTCTCCAGCCTCCGTAAACTTGATGGCATTGCCAATGAGGTTATGCAGGATCTGCTGCAGGCGGTTTTCGTCGGCCCACAGCTGCGGGCAGTCAGCGGGTATGCTGTTGAGCAGGCGCAGGTTCTTGCTGCCTGTGAGGCGCTGGTTGAGGGTGAGCACCACCTCACACACCGCCCGAAGGTCCAACGCCCGGGGTTGAAGCTGCAGCTCAAAGTTTTTGAGTTTGGAGAAGTCCAGCAGGTCGTTTACCAGGCTGTTGAGGCGCCTGCCCGAAGCCATGATGAGAGAGAGCTGCTCCTTTTGAGCGGGGTCCTGGTTTTGCTCGTACAAAGATTCCGACAAGCCGATGATGCCGTTGAGGGGTGTGCGCAGCTCGTGGGAAGTATTGGCCAGAAATTCGTCCTTGAGCTTGTCGGCCTGCCGTAGCTTCTCATTGGCCTCCCGCTGTATGTTGAGGTTTTTTTCCAGGGCCTCGGCGCGCTCTCCCTCCAGCAGCTTGAGTTTGTGCCCCACGCCCAGGGAAAAAAAGCAAAGCTGTAAAATGATGCCTCCCTGGGCCAATAACACGATTTGCTCATAATTCAGAAAAAACCACTCAAAAAGAATGAAGAGGGGAATTATGCCTACACTCAGCACGAGAAATCCAACGGCAATGAGAAAATATTTGGCAGGGGAGTAGCCTTTCCTCAGCGCCAGTATCCCCAATGTGGCAATCAAAATCAAGCCCACTGTAAACATCAAAAAATAGAAAAGAATGAGTATCTGGGCCAATTGTTCGATGAGATTTTCTCCAAATGCACTGGTGCTGTGCTCACCGCTTAGCCCGCCAAATACAAATAAGCATACAAAAAAGAGGGGCGGAATGGAGAATACAACGAGAAATACCTGGCTGACGCGCAGCCAGCGGGGCAGCAGGCTGTGCACATTCAGGTACCGCTGGCTAAACCACAGCAAGCCCGCCCCTGCCACCCAGGCGGTAAAAAAGAGCGGAAACCAGGAATAGTCCAGGTGCTTCGGAAAGTAATAGGGAAACTGTATGGCCACAAATGCGCATAACATCAAGCCCAAAATGTAGATCAAATAGGGGAAATAACTTCGCTCCCCGGTAGAGAGGTACAGCAGCAAAAAATACAAGCCCATGGCACTCAGAATGCCAAAAAACACCCACAGGTTGCGTTCCAGCCGCATGCTGGTATGGGTGAGAAAGTTGGAAGGGTATTGGTTGATATAAATGCCAAACGGTTGCTGGTGTGTACTCATGCCCCGCAGGCGGGCATACATCACTTTTTCTTCATTTTGGGCCAGGTCCACATAAAACATGCTTCTACCGTCCTGGACGGCCGTTTTCTCCTTGGGATCGAGCAGCTTGCCCGTGCGCAAATGCTCCACCTCTCCCCTGTCATTGAGCAGGTAAATGTCGATGGTGTCCCAGGTAAAAGCTTCATGGCCGATGGATAAGAGGTAGCGGCCGTCCTGCCTGGAATTCCCCCGCAAGCGCAGGCGCAGCCAGTAGGTCCAGGGAGAATCAGCCTGGAAGTTAAAGTGGGTATTGCGCACAAAGTGCTCGCGCCAATCCATCTTGCGTATGCGGTCCCAGCCGAGCTGGTTGAGTGAATCGGCATAGACAAAGAGGCTGTGAAAAATGCGCACAAAACGGTAGGCATTGTTAAAGTTGGGAAAAGACTCGTCGTCTGCCCGCAAGGGGTAGCCCCAGTAAGCATTAAAAAACTGCATGCGGTCCAGAATAGAGTCCCTCCTGGCACTGTCCAGCGAAGCAGGGTGCTGGTAGTACAGGTGATAGAGCCCCCGCACAATCTGAGCTGTATCCTGCCAAACATTGGCCAGCCGGAGCCCCGCCCAGGCATGCTCCAAAGCAGAATCCACCAGGGCAGAATCACTGGCAGCCAGCTCGTATTCCCTTTCGGCCAGGTCGATCAATAGAGGCGCCCGCAGGCTGTCGGGCGTGCTGCCCAACAGCGCCCGCAGCGAATCCGGGCCGGACTGTGCATAGGCTGCCCAGCACAAAATGAGCCCATAAATAAATAGGAAAATTTTTTTCATGATTTCAGCAACACTGCTCCAATATACTAAAGAAATAAATATGGGCCAGTAGTTGGAAGTACAAAGGATTGGAAGCAGTTATTTCGCAAAAAAACATTCCCTTACATGCATCCCCGGCCTTTCAGTTGCTGCCCACTGCCTCGACCACCACCTTGCCCGTGCTCTGGCCGGTCTGAAAAAATGCCAGCGCCTGTGGCAGTTCATCAAAGTCAAAGCGGTGCCCCACCCGAGGAGGCCGTAACTCAAGGCGGGCAATTTCCTCCAGATAGCGGTGCATCAGCTCCACCCGGTCGTAGAGGTGGATGAGGTTAAAAGCCATGAAGGACTTGTTCTGGTTGATGAGGTTTTGGGCGTCCAGTTTGGGGCGGCGCAGGTAATGGTAGAGGAGTTTGAGGTAATTGGGGCGTTTTCCCCTGGAGGCATACTGGGCTGATCCGTAGGAAACCAGGCGCCCCATGGGTGCCAGTTGTTCAAAACTCTGGCGCAGGATCTTGCCCCCTATGCATTCCAGCACCAGCTTGAGCTCCCGTCCCTGCAGGCAGGCTTTCAGCTTTTGGGCAAAATGCTTGTCGCGCAGCAACACCTGATCATAGCCTTCCTGCTGTAACACACTTGTTTTGTGGGGGCTGCCGATGCTACCAATGGTGTAGGCATCAAATTTTTTGGCAATGCGGTTGGCCATGAGCCCCACGCCTCCGGCTGCACTGTGGATGAGCACCGTCTGGCCGTGCTGCAGGTCGCCCAGGGGCAGCAGTGCGTAATAAGCGGTAAGCGTTTGTACAGGGTAAGCAGCACCAGTGGCCAGGTCCCAGCCCTGCGGCAGGGGCAATACGTATCGCTGGTCGATGTTGAGATGGGAGGCATAGGCGCCAAATTTGGTGACCCCCATGACAGCATCGCCCGGCTGGTAGGCCGTTACTTCATTGCCGGTGGCCTCCACGATGCCGGCGTATTCCAGCCCGGGAATAAAGCTCCCCTGGGGCGTGGCGCTGTACAGCCCCCATATCGCAAATATATCGGCAAAATTCAGGCCGATGGCTTCCAGGCGCAGCTGCACTTCATTGGCGGCAGGTGCAGGCAGGGGCTCCTGCCGCTTTTTGAGCCGGCTCATGGAGCCAGCCCGGTCGATGCGGTAAACTGTACGGACTTTCGGTTTCATGCAGCCAACCTACGGAAAGCCGTGCACAAAAAAAATACCCGGGCGCAATTGCGCCCGGGCAGATTCTCTTTATAGCTTAGCCCCCAGGGGGCTATCTTTAATTCATGGGTGAGGACCCAGCACCGTTTTACTCAATTTTTTCGAGTTGCAATTCCTGATCAAACGCCCGTAGCTTCACCTTGAGGGGTGCGCTGGGGTCAGGCTCCTGAAACTCCAGGGCATAATGGCCCTGATAAGCCTCGGTTTTGATGGCATTTTCTACGGGGGTATCACTCATAATGCCCGTTTCAAGTAACTCTGCCTGCAGAAACACGCCCTTTTCATTCCATTCAAACTTGCCCCTCACCATGAGGTACTCCCCTCCCTGGTCGTCATAACTGCCCTTCATGAGGGTAAAGCGCTGGGTTTTGTCGTTCAAAATGAGCACATAACTGGCGCCGGTGGCATCGTTATAGGTGTATTTGCCCCCCATTGCTCCCTGCAGCTTTGCCTGTGCATGGGGAGCAAAGCGGTTGTTGACCATCCGGGCATTTTCCAGCTCAAAAATGGCTTTGGGAATGCCGCCGGAAAACTGGTTGTTGCTCAGGTCCAGTTGGGCCGTCATGGGCAGGTTGCTCAGCTCGGGCGGGATGTCGCCGGTGAGCTGGTTGTCGTTCACCCTGAACTCGCGCAGCTTGGTGAGCTTGCCGAAGGCAGGGGGAATTTCGCCCGTGAGTTGGTTGTGGTCGAGGCGCAGGTACTGCAGCGATTCGAGCTTGGCCAGCTCTTCGGGAATAGGTCCGCTAAGCTGATTGTTGTTCAGCACCAGCTTTTCGAGGTATTTGAGTTTGCCCAGCTCGGCCGGGATCTGGCCGATGAGGTGGTTGTTGGCCAGCCAGAGATAGCGCAGCTTACTCAGATTGCCCAGCTCGGGCGGCAACGTACCGGAAAGTTCGTTGGCAATGAGGATAATGCTCATCACGCGGCCGTCCTGGTCGAGCTGAATGCTTTCCCAGGCATTCATGGGCGCGGCCAGGTCCCAGCTTTCGTTCCACTGCGGGCCATTGGTGCTGTTGTACAAAGCCACCAGGGCGAGCGAGTCGCGGCTGCGGGCTTTGGCTTTTACGACAGTACGCGGATCGAAAACAGCAGGTGCATTGCCGCACAGCAGTTGTTCTTTCACCGCTGCACTCACCACCTGAGTAGGACAATCGGTAAATTTGAGGTTGCGCTGATAGCGGTTGGGCATGGTGCGTACGCGGTAGGTTTCGCCTTGCACTTCAAAACGCCTCACCTGCATGCGAAATTTGCGGGTATTGCCTCCGCTGTATCCATTGGGGTTCATTTTGGTGAGGTAATAGCCCGGCTTGGTGAGTCCAAAGCCATTGGTGCGGCCCAGCATAACCATGCCGCCTTCCTGAGTAGCTTGCAGGCCCAGGCCTCCGGTTTCAGTCCCTTTACCTCCCAGCAACACCGCTTCCATGGGGCGGCCATTGTCGGCTATTTTGAGGGCAAAGAGCTGGGAGTTGCCCCCATCGCTGTCCGTAGTGCCCCCAATGAGGTAGCCGTTGTTGCCTGCCTGGCTTAGGGAGAAGGCTTCGTCATTACCACTGCCGCCATATACATTGGCCCACAACAGGTTGCCCAGGTCGTCCAGGCGGATGGCACAAATTTTTCCATTTCTTTTGCCCGACTGACGATATACCGTACCAGAAACCAAAAATCCGCCATCCCGATTTTCCACTACTCCGGTACACTCCATCTGCATTCCAAGCTCATTGCTGTAGGTTTGCAACCACATTGGCTTTCCTTCGGTTGTAATGCGCAACACAAAGAAAGCACCAGCAGAAGTGCCTGCAATCACAAAGCCATCGCTGCCATCGGCGGTACAGGCCTTTACCAGCGGCTTGTCCATCACCTCATCCATCTCATAGGTTTGCGTCCACAGATGATTACCCCGTATGTCCACCTTGATGGCAAACAACTGCTGGTTGCTATATCCCAGCACCAGGTAATTTCCGTCGTGGGTGTAGGTGAGGCTGTGAAAAGCACCGTCCAGGGCGGTGTAAGCCTTGGACCATACCTTCCGACCCAGTTCGTCGGTTTTGAGCAGGTAGCCAAAAGCCCTTTTCTTTTCCAGACTCATCGTTTGGCCTGCCACCAAAAACCCTCCGTCGGGCGTTTGCATCACCGCATGGCCAAAGTCATCCTGCTCCCCTCCATAACAGTTGGTCCAGCGGAGGCTTCCGTCTTCATCCAGCCGGATAAGGCGGATGCCATTTTGGGCAGGCGCACTGTCGGGAATGCTCACCAATGCCTGCCCCATCAGGATAAAACCTCCGTCGCGGGTAGTTTGTATGCCTGCAGGTGCCTCCGCAAAAGCCCCGGAATAAGTCTTTTGAAAGAAAAATCCCTTTGAACTCATCTGGGCAAAGGCCGGCGAGGACATCGCCAGGCAAAAGCATACAAGGTAAATCACTTTGGGTTGAAGAAATCGCATGTTGAAAACTAATACGTGTGCTACAATTGTTTGTGTCTGGGCAAACCCTCAGCATTTTCCAATCAGCTGGTATATGCAAAACCCGTGCCCAATCATCAGATAAACGCACACAGTAAAATGCATGCTCTTTGTTGCTTAGCTGAATAAATGAACGGCACGAAAAGTTTGCCAGGAGTAGCGCTCACTTCATATACACATTGATTAAAGAATTAAAAAGCTCCTATTCCCTAATAACGAATTTTTGGACAAACGAATTACCTTTAATTACAAACTTTATGACATAAATGCCACTTTTTATACCTGAACGGTCAAAAAACAGGTTTTGTTGCCCATTTTGGAAGGATAAATGAAATGAGAATACTTCATTTCCCAGCATATCAAGTACCCTTCCGCTGCCATTCATGCCCTCGCAGGCACTGCAAAATATCCTCAGCGGCTGTCCTGCAGGCAGGGGGTTGGGCCCCAGCTGGAGTTGCGGCCTTTCGGCCTTCCAGGCTGCCAGCACTACAGGAGAGCTGAAGCTACCGCCATCTTTGTTCATCTGAACAATGCGGTAATGGTTGATCCCATTCAGGGGTCGTTTGTCGTCAAAGGTGTACATTTGACCATAAACTGCATTTTCCAGTGCATTAACTGTGCCAATATTTGAAAAATCTACTCCAGAAATTGACCGCTGAATAAAAAACTGTCGGGCATCAGTCTGCCCGGGGCTTTGCCATTGCAGGCGCACATAAGCCGGCGGGTAGGCAGTGGCCTGCAGCTGCTGCCAGGCGATGGGGAGGGGTTGGCCGGTGGTTTGGCGAAAAAATGCCGGTGCGGCTGTCAGGGCAATGCCTGCACTGCTTTCCACTACGGAGTTGCCACTCTGGCCGTAATTCCACTCAAAACGCTCCACAAAGGAGATGCCCATACCGGGGGGGAAGCTGTAAAGGGCGGAGGCGGTTTCGTCCTGGTCCAGGCTGGTTTCGGCCCAGAGGACGTACACCATTTCGCCGTCGGGCTGGCGAAAGGCAGCCCCCGCTACCCCGGCGGGCAGGTTCAGGCGGGCCGTCTCGGAGGAGTCGTAGCGGGTGTTGAACAGCATGGCCGAAAGGCTGCGGTTGGCAATGGCGATGTCATTGGGTATTTGGTCGTAGGGATTGGGCGTGGTGGAGAGGTCCTGGTAAAGGCCCATGAGGTCGTGGGAGGCAGTAGCCGCACCTACGGGCTGCCGGTCGTCCAGGCTAAAGATATACATTTGGGCAATGTCGTTCATCTGGCACAGCACGCTGCTTTTGATGAGGTAGTTTCGCTGCACTTCATTGCCACCTATGTAGCCGTTGAAACTGGCGCGGGCGATATTGGTTTCGGTGATGAGGTAAATTTTTTCGGGAAAGGTGCTGCCGTCGTAGCCATAGGCATGCAGCACGGCCTGAAAGCTGTCTTTTTTGTCGATGTCGCCCCAGGCGGCAGCATCTGAATGGCGTTGCTTGGGGTTTCCGTTTACCCGATTGGAAAACTGGGGGTAGCTGTGCATGCTCATGCAGTCGAAGTAGGCGCCGCCGGTAAGGGGAAAGCCGGCAGCTACGCTGCCGGGGGCTGCCGTGCCGCCGTCGGCGGCACCGGGGTTGTCGGTATATCGAAGGATGGCGTCCAGAAAACTGGGATATCCCAGCCCGCCTACGGCCACGTAGGCCTGGGCGTCAATGGACTTGATGACCTCATAGCTGATGCGCAGCATGCGGATATAGTGAAACACCGGCGCCTGTACATTGTCCAGGTCGCAGGGGTCGGGCGGGTTGTCCCACCAGTTGCCGGCCGCCCCGGGCGGCTGCCAGCCGTGGGAGGTGGAGGTAAAATCGGGTTCATTCATCACCTCCCAAAACTTCACATAGGGGTGATAGGTATCCACCAGCTGGTACACATAGGCTGCGTAATAGTTGGTATCGTTGTAGGGGGTACCATTGGCACCTGCGTCCCAGATGGGGCTGTAGAGATTTCGGAACAGGAGGGAGCTTGTGCCCGGGCAGTAGGAAGCCGTGGCTTCCTGGCCCACTGGAGGCCCCTCCATAAACACCGTGTGGTCGGCCATGCCGAGGCTGGCGTAATGGGCAAACTCACTGAGGCGGATGCCGTAGCCCCAACTTTGGAGAAAGTGGGCAGGCAAAGCCGTGCGGAAGCTCCGCACACCGGCTCCCGGCTGTTGCACAGCTGCGTTTCCAGCGGCTATGTTGGCCATGGCTACATCGTCCCAGCCGCCGGTGCGGCCACTGGTGTTGGAGCCATAACGATAAATGCCCGTATAGGGAGGCACGGTATCATTGGCCGTTTGGGAAAAAGCCAGACCGAAAATACCCCCAAAAAACAGGAAGATGTGTGCGTACTTCATGGGGTAAATATAGCTAAAAAAGAGTAAAAAACTGCTGGGTGTACAGGGTCGGTCTGAGGAGGATGCAGCAAAGGGCAAGGTCCAGGCTGTTTTCGGCCTTAAAAATTCCAGTTTCACCCACAACCCATTTTTCTGACTCGCAAGCAATGTCTATATTGTCATTTTTACACAAAATGGGCCATGTTGTTAAACAGACTCAAATACGTATGGAACCCCTTCCGGCTGGCCATAGGCACGGGCGCCAGTGGGATGCTGGTAGCGTTGCTGGGGCTGAAAACAGGCCATGCCCAAACGGGGGCAGCAGCGGGCCACACGCATTTTTACGAAGAGGTGGAGTTTTACCTCGGCATGCTCTTGCTGATGGCTCTGGGCATGTGGGGACTTTACCGCTACCGCATACGCCTTATGCAGCGCCAGCGGGAAGTGCTCGAGAGAGAGGTAAACAGCAGGACCCAGGAGATCGCCCAGCAAAAGGCCGAAATTGAGCAGGCGTATGCCAACATGAAAATCCTCAGCGAAATGGGGCAACACATCATTTCTACCCTTTCGGTGGAGACCATTGCGCGGCGGGTTTACAAGAATGTACAAACCCTGATGTCGGCCGACTGCTTTGGCGTGGGCATTTACAATGAAGCCACCAATGAAATTGAATTCAGGGGGGTGATAGAGGGCGACAAGGAACTGCCCTACCACTACGAAAAAGTGGAAGGCGCAGACCGCCTGTCGGTATATTGCTTCAAAAAACAAAAGGAAATTCTGGTCAATGAATACGGCAAAGAATTCCACCGCTACATTGAGTCGCACTACAGCCCGGAGCCGGGCGAGGACCCCGTGTCCATATTGTATGTACCTCTCAAAATCAAGGACAAGCCCATAGGGGTGGTTACTGTTCAGAGCTATCAAAAAAACGCCTACACCACCTACCACCTCAATTTGCTTCGCACCCTGGCTACCTACATTGCCATTGCCCTGGACAATGCCAAAACCTTGGAAAACCTGCAGGCTACCCAGGTGCAGCTGGTACAAGCCGAAAAAATGGCTTCACTGGGACAACTGGCTGCCGGCATTGCCCACGAAATCAACAACCCCATCAACTATGTGGCCAACAGTGTGCAGCCCCTGCGGCAGGACCTGGCCGAAGTCAAAGAGCTGCTAAACAAAATCGAAGGCCTACAGCAGGCCCCCGACCCCCGGGCTGCCATAGGGGAACTGGTGGAATTGTACCGCAAAATGGACCTGCCTTTTGTGCTCAACGAAATGGAAAGCCTGCTTGAAGGGGTAGAGGAAGGTTGTGCCCGTACCCAGGAAATTGTGGCCGGTATGCGCAACTTCGCCCGCTCGGATGTGCACCATTTCCACCTGGCCAATGTGCACGAAGGCATTGATTCCACCCTGCGCCTGCTGAGCAACTTGCTAAAAAACTGCATCAGGGTACACCGGGATTACGGGGAGGTGGCAGAAATAGAATGTCTGCCGGGCAAGCTGAATCAGGTATTCATGAATATTTTGAGCAACGCCATACAAGCCGTGGGGGAAGGCGGGGAGATCCACATCAAAACCTGGACCGAAGGCGACATGATGTACATCAGCATTGCCGACAATGGCCCCGGCATGCCGGAGGAGGTGCGCAAGCGCATTTTTGAGCCATTTTTTACCACCAAAATCGTAGGCGAAGGCACAGGCCTGGGCCTGTCTATCAGTTTTGGTATTGTGGAGGAGCACCGGGGAAAAATAGAAGTGGAAAGCGAAATGGGGAAAGGCACCCGATTTGTGATTTCCCTGCCCCTGCGGCAGCAACAGGGCTGATCCAGCAGGCTGCATGCCTTCCGGGCCAGGGAGCCGTGCTGGTGAAGAGGTTTCTTGGCTCTGTAGCTTCCGACGGGGCTTTGCGGGAGTTCTGTTGTGGAGGTTGCTGCCAGCGTGCTAAGGTAGTGGCAAAATAAAAACGATTGTCTCCCATCCATGCAAACCGGATTGCCTATATTTATCCCAATCATACCTCACATCTTATGAACTCCAACCCTCCAACCCCCATTTCGAGAAGAAACGTATTGGGCGGCCTGGGCGCTGGCCTGCTGGCCAGCTTGCTGCCTTACGGCTGCCAGACTGCCAGCGAAGAACAGGCTGCCAATGCCCCAGCCCCTGAGCCGTTTTTGTACTGCCTCAATATGAGCACCATACGTGGGCAGCAGCTGGGCTTTCTGGAAGAGCTGGAAGTGGCGGCCCGGGCGGGCTTCACGGCAGTAGAAATATGGATTCCTTCCCTGCAATCCTACCTGGAGGAAGGCGGCAGCCTGGCCGAAGTCAACAAGCGGCTGAAGGCGCTGGGCCTCACAGTGGAAAATGCCATTGGTTTTGCCACCTGGATTGTGGACGATCCGCAGCAACGGCAACAGGGCATGCAGCAGGCCCGGGAAGAAATGGACCTGCTGGCCCGCATAGGGTGCAAACGCATAGCGGCACCTCCGGCAGGAGCTACCGAAGCGCCGGGGCTGGACCTGCTCAAGGCTGCTGAGCGCTATGCCGCCCTGCTGGACCTGGGCGCAGAGACGGGCGTCAAGCCGCAGTTGGAAGTGTGGGGCTTTTCGGCCAACCTGCACTTGCTGGGGCAGGCCATGCTAGTGGCTGCTGAAAGCAGACATGCCCATGCCTGCCTGCTGCCCGATGTGTATCACCTCTACCGCGGGGGCTCGGGTTTTGAGGGCCTGCACCTGCTCAGTGGTTCGGCCATTGAGATGTTTCACCTCAACGACTACCCTGCCACTCCAGCGCGCGAAGCCCTCACCGATGCCCACCGGGTGTACCCCGGCGACGGCGTGGCACCCCTAAACTCCATTTTGAAAAGCCTGGCCCGGGGGCCGGCCCCCACTGTGCTTTCATTGGAGCTCTTCAACCGCGACTACTGGCAGCAGGATGCCCTGGAGGTAGCCCAGACGGGCCTGAAAAAAATGCAGGCAGTGGTGAAGCAGGCAGTGGGGGAGTAGG
>RFHT01000672.1 GCA_003696835.1 Bacteroidota bacterium | reverse complement strand
GCGAACGGCCATCCTCAATATGCACAAAGCGGGTATTTCCGCTGAGCAGATTGCCGGCTTTTTCGGTATAGAGGTAGAAGAGGTGCAGCGCTACCTGGCTGAGAAGTAAGCAATGAGTCCCCTCCTGTTCAGTCACCCCGGTCCATGTACAAAAAGTACGCGCAGGCAGAAGCCTGCGCGCTAATTCAGCTCACTTTGTGGCTGAGAGCCACACAATTAAGGTATGCTAACGCTTAGTCTACATTATCGTGAAGGAAGGTATTATTTTCCTTCAAGCGATACTTCTTTTCCTCATCTTCTTCCAGGCTCAAACGCGAAAGCCGGGGTTCCTGCTGGCCATCGGAGCCGATGGGCACCTGCTTGCGCATATAAGCAGGAACTGCTTCCAGCCCTTGCAGGCTTTCGGGATCGTGAATGTCGTACACCTTGGAGTTGAGCTTTTTAATGCGCTCTTCCCGCTCCTTGCGGTCGAGTCGGCGCAGGGTTTCCCGCCGTATGGGGCGAGGCTCTTCCACGGCTGCGGCGGTAGCTTGTTGTTTGGGTTGGGCCGTCTCTTTGAGGTGGGCCACGAGCTCCTCTTCATCGGCGTCTTCAAAGCGGGTGGCGATCACCGTTACGCGCAATTGGTCTCCCATTTCCTCATCATAGACGATGCCGTAAATAATGTTGGCATTGTTGCCGGCAGACTGCTGTACGTGCTCCACGATGGAGGTGGTTTCGTCCATACCGAGCGAATCTTCCGAAGCGGTGATATTGACCACAATGCCGCGGGCGCCCTCTACGCCTATGTTGTCGAGCAAAGGCGAATTGATGGCGGCTTCTACTGCCTGCATGGCGCGGTCTTCGCCTTCGGCCACGGCAGTGCCCATCAGGGCCTTGCCTCCATCTTTCATGATGGTGCACACGTCGGCAAAATCCACATTGATGTAGCCCTCGGTAGTGATGATTTCAGCTATGCCTTTGGCGGCATTGCACAGCACCTGGTCGGCCTCGGCAAAGGCCTTTTTCATGCTGATCTTGCTGCCGAGAATCTTCTGGAGGTTGTTGTTGTCAATAACGATGAGGGTATCGACCACCTTCTGCAACTCCAGCAGGCCTTCGGCAGCTTGCTGGGCCCTGCGGGGGCCTTCAAAGCGGAAGGGCGTGGTAACGATGCCTACGGTGAGTATGCCCATTTCTTTGCACATATTGGCCAGTACAGGCGCTGCGCCGGTACCGGTACCGCCACCCATTCCTGCGGTGATAAACACCATTTTGGTGTTTTCCTTGAGCCCGGTCCGTACTTCTTCGAGGCTTTCTATGGCGGCTTTTTTACCAATTTCGGGATTGGCACCTGCCCCCAGCCCCTGGGTTTGCTCGGCACCCAGCCGTATTTTGGCGGGCACTTTACTCTGCTTGAGGGCTTGTAAATCGGTATTGCATACCAAAAAATCTACGCCTTCAATGCCTTTTTGATGCATATTGTTTACGGCATTTCCGCCGCCGCCACCAACGCCTATCACTTTGATTATGGCATTTTGGTTTTTGGGAAATTCAAATTGCATGGCTCTCTGTTTTTAAAAGGTTAGCATAATTATTCAATAAAATCTCCTGTGGTGGTGAGGGTGCTTTCAAACCAGGTTTTCACCTTGTCGATAAAGCTGATCTTGGGGTTTCTGCTCATTCGCCCCTGCTGGTATTGCCAGCTCATTTCTTTGGGGGTGCTGCTGCGGCTGGGCACGGCATAATCGGTGGCCTCCAGTCCCATGACTACCAGGCCGGTACCGGTGGCAAACATCGGCAGGTTTACCTCTTCTACCAGTCCGCTGGAGAGATGCTCGCCCGGCAGCCCAATGCGGGTGTCGATGCCGGTTACAAACTCCACACATTGCTTCATGTGCTGGAGCTGTGATCCTCCGCCTGTAACCACAATGCCCGCCACGAGCTTGTCTTCAAAGCCGGAGTTTTTGATTTCGGCCGTAACAAACTCCATAATTTCCTCCATACGTGACTGTATCACCTGGGCCAGCATGCTTTTGTGTATTTCTTTGGCAGGCCGGTCTCTGGGGCCGGGTATGGAGATGACCACATCTTCCATCACGGCATCGGCCAGGGCGCTGCCATACTGCACCTTGAGCAGCTCGGCGTGCTTCTTCATCACCTTACAGCCATGTTTGATGTCCTCGGTTACGATATTACCCCCAAAGGGAATGACGGCGGTATGGCGGATGATGTTGTTTTCAAAAACAGCGATATCAGTGGTGCCACCGCCTATATCTACCAGGCAAACACCTGCTTCCTTTTCTTCCTCGGTGAGCACCGCCGCACTGGAAGCCAGGGGCTCCAGTATGAGCTCGGCCACTTCCAGGCCGGCGCGCACCACGCATTTGTAAATGTTGTTTGCCGCAGTGGTTTGGCCCGTAACGATGTGAAAATTGCCTTCGAGCCGTACGCCCGACATGCCCACGGGGTCCACTATGCCCGTTTGGGAATCAACGGTGTATTCCTGGGGAAGCACGTGTATGATTTCCGTGCCGGGCTGAGTGGCAATTTTAAACATGTCCTCGTGCAGGCGGTACACATCATCTTGCCGTATTTCGAAGTCGGGGTTGTTCAGGGTAATGATGCCTTTGTGCTGCATGCTGCGCACATGCTCTCCGGCAATGCCCACGTGTACCACTTCGATTTTAATCCCCGACTGCTTTTCGGCTTCACTGATGGCCTCGCGAATGGCCTGCACGGTTTTTTCAATGTTCACCACCACTCCGCGGCTCACGCCATCGGAGTGGGCCTTGCCCAGGCCCAGGATGTTGATTTTTCCAAATTCATTGCGTTTCCCTACGATGGCACATATCTTGGTGGTGCCAATATCGAGACCTACGACAATCTTTTCGGAAGGCAAGTTGTTTGCTGTAGACATAGCTTAGCGTTTTTGAATTTGCTTTGTTTTATAAAATGCGTTTCATTTTTACCATTTATTTACCCCTTCTTTTGCCCACTACCTGGCCCCTGTACTTGAGGCTCACGCCCTTATAGGCATCCCAGCCTTGCTGCTTGCACACCTGCTCAATAAAGAGGCGGAAGTTTTCAAATTTTTCGGCTATTCGCACCGGCTGCCCAAACTCCACATACATTTCGCCCAGACGAGGATAGAGCAGCAATTCTCCATCCTGCCGGATATAGACATCGGAAATCATGGCATTCCAGAAGGGCTGCTCCCGTATGTATTTCAGCACGGGGATGGCTGTTTCTATGGTTACACACTCAAAGCTGTCGATGGGCGCCAGCTGTTCTACAAGGCTGCCGCGCACCAGCGGCACATTGGCAGCGTGCAGCTCAGAAGTGGGAAACTTTTCACCTGCTTCATCCAGGTAAAACTGGCTGCCATCTTCATTGATGACGCGGGCGATGGGCTTTCTCATTTCAGCCTCTACATACAGGCGTCCCTGAATGCTTTTATACACCTCGGCATTTTTGACGTAGGGGTTTTGCTCCACGGTGGCTTCCAGCTCTTCGAGCTGTATGTTGCCCATTTTCTCTCCCTCCAGTTGGCGGCCCCAGGCCGAGGTAATGTACTGCCGCAGGTTGGCAGGGCGTGCAAAGGCATTGTCGTGGGTGGTGTCCACCTCTATGATGAGGGCCTTGCAGGGCATGTTGTTCTGGTAGCGGTTTACGCTGCCCAGTAAAATGAGGGCCAGCATTCCCAGCACCATGGCCATGACAAAGCCCCTGATTTTGACTTTGCCCTGCCCAAAGCGCAGCTCTCCCAGCATGGGTTTTTGCTGTTTCTCCGCTTCATAGTCGGCCAGGGGCCGGTTTCTGCGCGGAGCTGGAGGTCGTTTTAAGGAGATTGAAAATGCCATATTGCTATTTGTTCTTTTTTATTTTTCGTTTGCTAGCGTTCCTAAGCTTCCCGCCTGAGCCTGTACCCAGCTGGCAATGCGCGGCACCTCCCGGTCAATGTCTCCCGCACCCAGGCTGAGGATGGCTGCCGGAGGCTTTATATATGCATCCAGCAGGGGAATGAGCTCCTCCTTGCTGGCCAGCTGCTTTACAGCTGCCCGCAGTTGATCCAAGATCAGCTGCGAACTCACCCCTTCCATGGGCAGTTCCCGCGCCGGGTAAATATCCAGCAGCAACACCACATCGGCCATGGACAAGGCCCGGGCAAAGCCTGCGGCAAAGTCGCGGGTACGGCTGAATAGGTGCGGCTGAAAGATAACCACCAGTTGCCGCTGTGGGAACAGCTTTCGCGCAGTGGAAATTGCCGCCTCCAGCTCGGCCGGATGATGGGCATAGTCGTCTATGAAGCTCAGTTGTTCATCGTGATACTGAAACTCAAAACGGCGATAAATGCCCGCAAATGTGGCCGCAGCCTTTTGTAATTCTGCTGCTTTTGCCCCCATCATCCAGGCCATGGACAAGGCCGCCAGCATGTTGGCCACATTGTGCTGGCCGGGCATGGGCAGGCTGATGCGCGCCTGAATATGGCCCTCGGCCACAAAGTCAAACTGCCAGTTGATGCCCTGTACTTCCAGCCTCCGGGCACAGAAGTCTCCCGAATCTATGCCGTAGGTTTTCACCGCTTTGCCCCAGTCGATGTGCTTCAACTGCTCATGTACCAGCAGATGCTGCGACTGGCGGGCAAAAGCCAGAAAACTTTGCTTCATGGCCTCCTGGTTCCCGTAAATGTCCAGATGGTCGGGGTCCATGGAGGTGATGATGGCGAACCAGGGGTTCAGACTTAGAAAAGAACGATCATATTCATCAGCTTCAGCTACCAGCCATTGGGATTGTCCGTGGCGGAAATTCGATTGGATATTTTTCGAAATTCCCCCCAAAAAAGCGGTACAATCCATGCCACAAACCTGAAGCACATGTGTAAGCATGGCCGAGGTAGTGGTTTTGCCGTGTGTACCTGCCACTGCCAGGGTTTGGTAATCCCTACTGATGATGCCCAGTACTTCTGAGCGTTTGAGCAGGGGGATACCGGCCTGCAAGGCGGCCTGGTACTCCGCGTTGTCCCGGCTGATGGCCGGTGTATATACCACCATATCCTGATGAGCGATATGGTTGGGATCCAAATTGTAAAAGACCTTGATGCCTTCGGCTTCCAGGCCGCGGCTCACCACCGAGGCCACCCTGTCGTATCCCTGCACCTGCTTACCCATGAGGTGAAAATACCTCGCCAACGCACTCATGCCTATCCCCCCGATTCCCAAAAAATAGATATGCCTTACTGACTGTATATTCACAAGAGTTTCTCTATTTCGTCCACAATCTCTTTGGCTGCCTGGTGTTTTTCTATGTGTTCAATGCCTGTTTTCAGCTCGTTCAGTTTCCGGGGGTCTTTGAGCACCTCCAGGGCTGCGGGCACGAGGCGGCTTTGGGCCTCTGCATCCGGCACCAGTATGGCGGCCTTCCTGTCGGAGAGCGAGCGGGCGTTTTTGGTCTGGTGGTCTTCGGCCACGTTGGGCGAGGGCACCAGTATAGCGGGCTTTGAGAGGGCAATGAGCTCCGAGATGGTGCTGCCTCCTGCCCGGCTGATAACGAGGTCCGCGGCCGAATAGGCCAGGGCCATGTCGTCGATAAAGGCCATCAGTTGCAGGCCGGGATGCTCAGGCAGTTGAGGCTGCAGCTGCTCGTAATAGCGTTTGCCACACTGCCACAGCAGTTGTACTCCGGCTGCGGTGAGCTGGTCCACCCCTGCAAGCAGGGCCTGGTTGATGGTGGCAGCTCCCAGGCTGCCGCCCAGACTCAGCAGTATGGGTTTTTCAGCATCAAAGCCCAGGCTGCGGGCGGCCTCGTCGCGGGGCACGAGGGCAAATTCCCTGATGGGGTTGCCTGTGAGCACCGTTTTTTCCGGAGGGAAATATTTGGCTGCATCGGCATTGCCCAGCAAAATCTTACTGGCCAGTGGTGCCAGCCAGCGGTTTACCAAGCCGGGAAAGGCATTTTGCTCGCACAGCACCAGGGGGATGCCCCGCTTTGCTGCCACGCGGGCCACCGGCCCGCTGGCATAGCCTCCTACGCCCACCACTACATCCGGCCGAAAGCGGCGGATGATCTTCCCGCCCTGATTCAGGCTGCTGATCAACTTAATGGGAAAGAGCAGATTCCGAACAATATTCCGAATCGTTAGCTGGCGGTGAATGCCACTGATCCAAACCGCCTCTATGTCGTATCCGTGCCGGGGCACCACCTGCATTTCCATCCCGCCTTTTGCCCCTACAAAAAGAATCTGAGCATCTTCATACCGCCTGCGTATTTCGTTGGCGATGGACACAGCCGGGAAAATATGCCCGCCTGTACCTCCTCCTGCAATGATGAAGCGCTTTGCACTCATACGGCCAGCATGCTTGCAGGTGAAGACTTTGCCCCCCGCCCCCCTTCGCGGGCGTCGCGGCTTACACTCAATATGATGCCCAGGGATACGCTGGTCATCATGATGGAAGAGCCCCCCATACTGATCAGGGGCATGGTAAGGCCCGTAATGGGCAAAATGCCCACCGTCACCCCCATATTGACCAATGCCTGCAGCACCAGCAAAAATGCCAGCCCCGAGGACATGAGGGCCCCGAAGGTTTTGCTCATGGTGGCTACACTCACCGCGCGGAAAAGCAACAGCAGGTACAGGGCCACCACCACCATGCCGCCTACCAGCCCGTATTCCTCCACGATGATGGCAAACACAAAGTCGGCATGGGCATGCGGCAGGTAGTTGCGCTGGGTGCTTTTGCCTACCCCCTTGCCAAAGAGCCCGCCCGAAGCAATGGCTATGTTGGCCTGGGTGGTTTGGTAAGCCGGGGTGTATTCTTCATCCACCATCCTGGACACATAGTCGCCCATGCGGGACTTCCAGGTGCTGGCCCGCTTGGCTGTGCCCAGCAGAATGAAGAATGCCATGAAGCCCACCATGATGAGCAGGCCAATGTATTTGAGGTCCACACCGGCAATGAACATGACCATGGTGCTGGCCAGAAACATCAGGGCAGCTGTGCTGAGGTCGGCCGGAGCAATGAGGCCGCAAATCACGGCTATCCAGAACAAGGCCGGCAAAAAGCCTTCGGTAAAATCTTTAATTACGTCCTGCCGCTGGGTAAGCAAACGGGCCAGGTAAATCATCAGGGTGAGCTTGGCCAGGTCGGAGGGCTGAAAAGATTGCCCGAAAATGGTGATCCAGCGGGCAGCTTCATTCACTTCACTTCCCTGTATGATGGTATATACCAGCAGGGGAATGGTAATCACCAGCAGGATGTTGGAGATGCGGGCAAACACCCGGTAATTGATGAGGTGTACGGCAAATATCACCAGCAGCCCAATGACCAGCAGTACCGCGTGCTTGAGCAGCAAGTGCTCCGTATCCCCGCCGTCTATGCGGAAGGACAAGGCACTGGAGGAACTGTAAATGGCCAGCAGGCTCACCAGGCTCAGCAGAAATATCAGGATCCAGATGAGCTTGTCGCCTTTGAGTCTATGTAATAGCCATGCAAACATGGGCAATTCGGTTTCTGGGTTTAGGGGGATTCAGCTTGTGCCGGCTTCCCCAGTTGTTTTACTTCATATTTAAACACCTTACCCCGCTGCGCATAATTCTCAAAGAGGTCGAAACTGGAGCAGGCGGGAGAAAGCAGCACGTAATCGCCTGCTTCGCTCACCCTGGCAGCCAGTTCTACGGCATCTTTCATGCGCATTACCTGGGCAAAGGGTTTATAGCCAAAATGCTGAAAGAACTTTTCTTTGTTTTCGCCCAATACGATGAGGTATTTGACTTTTTTCTTTACCAGTTCTTCAAGCAAACTGTAGTCATTGCCTTTGTCTATGCCCCCCACAATCCACACCACGGGGCGGTCCATGCTTTGGAGGGCGTACCACACCGACTCCACATTGGTAGCTTTGGAATCGTTGATGTAGGTAACGCCTGCAATCTGGGCCACTTTTTCCAGCCTGTGCTCAATGGCGGTAAAGCCGTTGAGTGCGGGGCGGATTTGCTCCGGCTGCGCTCCCAGTGCTTTAGCCACCAGCAGAGCGGCCATGGCGTTGAGGGCATTATGGGGCCCCATGAGCTGCATTTCCGCTGTGGAAAAGCTGCCATAGCCAGGAAGCTGGATGTGCTGCCCACTGAGGTAAGCCGCCAGCCCCTCAGCCTGCTGCAAGGCAAAGCATTGGGTGCGGGCCTGCAAAGGCTTCCCGCTCATGGCCCTGATGGTCCAGGGGTCGTCCTGCCGGTAGATGAAGAGGTCATCTGCCTGCTGGTTGCGGGCAATGGCCAGCTTGGCCGCCGCATAACGGGCCATATCGTAGCCGTAGCGGTCCAGGTGGTCGGCCGTGATGTTGAGCAGCACCGCAATGGCAGGCCGAAAGCGATCAATGTCGTCGAGCTGAAAGCTGCTGAGTTCGACCACATAATAATCGGCAGGTTTTTCAGCTACCAGACGCGCAAAGCTATGGCCGATGTTGCCCCCCACTTCCACCTTCAGCCCTGCGGCTTTGAGCAGCTCGTAAGTGAGTGCGGTGGTGGTGGTTTTTCCATTGCTGCCAGTAATGGCCACTATGTGGGCAGAGGTGCACTGGAAAGCGTATTCCACTTCGGAAATGATGTACTTCCCGGCGCCTTTCAGGCGCTGTATCACTTCGGCCGTGGGCGGTATGCCCGGACTTTTCACAATGACGTCAGCTTCAAAGAACTTATCTATGGTATGCCTTCCCGTTTCAAAGGGAATGCCTTTTTCTTCTAATGTCTGGCGATAGCGCGGGGCAATTTCCCCTGCATCCGAAACCCACACTTCAGCCCCCTGCCTGTGGGCCAGCAATGCTGCCCCTACTCCACTTTCTCCGGCACCCAGTATGGCAATCTTTTTCATTATCTCAGTTTTAAGGTGGCAAATGCCAGGGCTACGAGTAAGATGGCCACAATGAAAAAGCGCATCACAATTTTGGGCTCGGCCAGGCCTTTCTTTTCGTAATGGTGATGCAGGGGGGCCATGAGGAAAATGCGTCGGCCTTCTCCGTATTTGCGCCGGGTGTATTTAAAGTAATAGACCTGGATAATGACGGACAGGGTTTCGGCAAAGAATACGCCGCACAAAATGGGCAGCAGCAATTCTTTTTTTACCATCAGGGCCAGCACGCCTACGGCGCCTCCCAGGGCCAGGCTTCCGGTATCGCCCATAAAAACCTGCGCCGGATAGGAATTGTACCACAAGAAACCCAAACACCCCCCCACCAGGGCCGCAGCATACACCAGCAACTCCGCCGAAAGGGGGATGTAGTTGATGTTGAGGTAGCTGGAAAAAATGGTGTTGCCCGAAACGTAAGCAAAAATTCCCAGCGCTGCTCCCACTATGGCCGTTGTGCCGGCTGCCAGCCCGTCTATGCCGTCGGTGAGGTTGACTGCATTGCTCACCGCCATCACAATAAAGATGACCACCAGCAGGTACACCCCTCGTCCCAGTATGCGTTCATCTATGTTGTTTTTGAGAAAAACCACTTTGGAATAATCAAACACATAGTCTTTGAAGAAAGGAAAGTCGGTGATATAGACGAAGCTTTCATCTTTGGGTCCAAAGAGTGCGTTGGCTACGTGCTTGCGCTGGCTTTGGGAAATGAAGATGTCCACTTCTTTGAGGGTGCTGTCGGCGGGGTCCAGCCGCCTGACGGTGTAGGTGCCAATGGTTTCGTATTGCTTGCCGTCGGGCAGGGTTTCAAATGCTTTGCCGTTGATCTTCACCAATTCGTCTCCGTTTTTGAAGCCCTCTCTGGCCAGCAGGTTATTTACCCTCACCTTGTTGAGCTGGGTGAGGTGGGCGCGGCTCCCCATAAAATGGGGGTGAAAAATCATGGTCAGTCCCACCAGCAGTCCCAGTCCCAGTTGGCCCAGCAGCTTGGAGCGGCTTTTGAGGCCGCGTTTGTCCTTCTTAAACACCTTGATGTAGTCATCCACAAAACCAATGAGCCCCATCCATACCGTTCCCACCAGAATGAGCCATACATAGCCGTTTTTGAGGTCGCCCCACAGCAGGGTGGGAATGACGATGGCCGCTATGATGATGATGCCTCCCATGGTGGGGGTACCGGCCTTGGCGGCGTGGTCGGGCCCTATGGCGGAGTCGCGCACCACTTCGCCTATGAGGTTTTTTCTCAGCAGGTCGATGATGCGCTTGCCGATGAGCAGGGAGATAATCAGAGAGGTAATGATGGAAAGAATGGAGCGAAATGTGATGAATTGAAAAACATCAAAACCCGGAGGTCCGTATTGTTCGTTTATCCAATCTAGCAGGTAATAAAGCATATCAATGATTTAATGTTGAATCGTTTCAGGCAAGTGCAAAAAAAGCACCTTCTTCGCCTGAATGGAAAACTTTCCCTGCCCACATTATATTTCAAACTTTTTGAAAGTTTCTCTCAATACTTCCCGGTCGTCGAAGGGGTGTTTTACTCCCCGTATTTCCTGGTAGTTTTCGTGCCCCTTTCCGGCCACCAGCACAATGTCTCTGTCTCCTGCCAGGCGGCAGGCCGTTTCAATGGCTGCCCGCCTGTTTTCGATCATGAGCACCTTGCTCCGCTGCTTTTGGGGGACCCCTTCCAGCACCTCCTGCATGATGGCATGGGGGTCTTCATTCCTGGGGTTATCCGAGGTAATGATGAGCTGGTCGGCCCATTCGGCAGCTATCTTGCCCATTTTGGGCCGTTTGGCGCGGTCGCGGTTGCCCCCGCAACCCATCACCACAATCAGCTGATGGCTGTGCTGGTTGATGTCGGCAATGGTTTTGAGCACATTCTCCAGTGCATCGGGCGTGTGGGCATAGTCCACGATGGCCGTGATCTGCTTTGGGCCCGAGCGGATGACTTCAAACCTTCCGGCCACACCTTTTATGCTGCTGAGGTGGGTGAGCACCTCCTGCGCTTCCAGGCCGGCCTCCCTTGCCACGGCATAGGCCGCCAAGAGGTTGTAGGCATTGAAGCTTCCCATCAGGCGGCACCACACTTCCTGTCCGTCAATTTCGAGCAGCAGGCCTTCGAAGGTGTTCTCCAGCAGGCGTGCCCGGTAGTCGGCCATGCGCTTCAGGGCATAAGTTTTTACCGTGGCCGCACAATTTTGCACCATCACCCTGGCATTGCGGTCATCGGTATTGATGAGTGCAATGGCCTGGGGGGAGAGCCCGTCAAAGAGGCGCTTTTTGGCCCGTATGTAGGCTGCAAAGGTACCGTGATAGTCCAGGTGGTCGTGGCTGATGTTGGTAAACACCGCCATGGCAAAGGGAATACCCGCCGTACGCTGCTGCATCAGGGCGTGGCTGCTCACTTCCATGAAACAATACTCACAGCCCTCGTCGCGCATGCGGGCAAACAAAGCCTGCAACTGCCTGGCATCCGGCGTGGTGTGCGAAGCCGGCAACACCGTTGTGCCCACCTTGTACTGTATGGTGGAAATGAGGCCCGACTTGCAGCCCAGTGCGCTAAAGAGGTCGTGCAACAGGCTTACCGTGGTGCTCTTACCATTGGTGCCCGTAATGCCCACTACCTGTAGGCTTTTGGCCGGATGGCCAAAAAATTCGGCCAGGGCCAGGGCCAGGGCCTGCTGGCTGTTGGCCACCCGCAGGTAGGTCACGCCCTCCTTTAGCCTGGCAGGAAGCTGCTCACACATAATGGCAGCTGCGCCATTTGCTATCGCCATGTCAACGAACTGGTGCCCGTCGGTTTGGGTACCTTTCTGAGCGACAAAAAGCTGTCCCTCACGAATTTTTCTCGAATCAAACTGTATATCTGATATTTCTTTGTCCAGTTCACCACGTATTTCCTCTACAGATATATCAGCAATAATGTCTTTCAGTAGCACAATCGTCTGTCTGTTTAGGGCTAACCTAGAAAAAGCGTAATCGCTTTGAGGCTTCCTTTGCCCACTTTGTATCCGGGCATAAGTGACTGCCTTCTCACTACCCCCCTTCCACTGATTCTCACGCGAAGGCCCATGTTTTCCAGCAACACCATGGCATCCCGGGCACTCATGCCACGCAAGTCGGGCACCACCGCAGGAGGCTGTTCTATTTTTGCAAAATGTATAGCGCCAGAATCTTTCTTTACCTCCACCCAGGTGGTATCGGGCATTTCATCGGTGGAAATCCCAATTTGAGCAAATAGTTCTCTGGCGCTCTGCGCATACATGATGCGGGGCGCAGGCAACTGCTGGCTGGAGTCCTTTAGTTCGGGCTGTGGATCGAGCAGGTCGGTTTCCAGTACGCTCACCTGCTCCACAATCTGGCGGAATATAGGAGCGGCAATGGCGCCCCCGCCTATGCCCCCGGCCTTGGGCTCATCTACCATGATGTAGCAGGTGTATTTGGGCTCATTTGCGGGAAAAAATCCGCCAAAAGAGGCCCTGTACACATTGCGGTATTCGCCAAACTTAAATTTCCTGGCAGTACCGGTTTTTCCGGCCACAGGTACCGAAATGCCTTTGAGGGCGCGGGCAGCTGTGCCGTAGGTAACCACCGCTTTGAGCAGTACACTGAGCTTGGCAATGGTTTCGGGGCTGCATATCCGCTCCTGCATCAGCTCGGGGCCGTATTGCTCCACCACCCTGGAATTGTCTCTCACTTCTTTGACCAGCCAGGGGCGCATCATTTTACCCTTGTTGGCAATGGCGTTGTAAAAAGTGGCCATTTGCAGGGGCGTTACGTGCACCGAGTAGCCGATGGCCATGGAAGGCAGGGTGGTGCTGTTCCAAAGGCTGTCGCCGGGCTGGTAGATAATGGGTTTGGGCTCGCCTATGATTTGTTTGTTGGCCGGCTCGAAAAAGCCGAATTTGCGCAGGTGGCGCAGGTAGCGCATGGGCTGGTGCTTGTAGCCTTCGTTGATGATGAGGGAAACCCCCACATTGCTGGAAAGGGCAAAAATGTGCTCAAAGTCGATAGCCCCATAGGCCCTCCCGTTGTCTGTGATTTGCTGCTCGGCATAGTCCACTACCCCATCGCCTGTATCCACCGTATCGCAGATGTCGATGATTTCGTCTTCCAGGGCAGCCGTGGCCGAAACCAGCTTGAAGGTAGAGCCGGGCTCGAGCTGGGTGGCAATGCCGTGGTTGTAGGTTTCGGGAAAATTGGCCAGGGCTTTAATTTTGCCCGTTTTTACTTCCATGAGAATGGCCGTACCAGAGGCTGCCTGGCTGCGCTCCACGCCATAGGCCAGGGCTTTTTCCACGATGTCCTGCAGGTTGACGTCCAGGGTAGTGACGACGTCCATGCCGTCAATGGCATTGGATTCACCGTACTGGTTGAGGGGAAGTTCGCCCCCTCCTACAATTTTTTGGGTGAGTACGTAGCTGTCTTTTCCCCTCAAATAGGGATGAAAGGAGTACTCTATGCCGCGCACGGGCTGGGTATCTTGTACAATAGTGCCCAGGGTGGCTTTGGCCAGGCTGTGGTAGGGGTAAAAGCGCTCGTTATTGAGTTTTTCGGGAATAAAGCCTCCCTTGTAACGGCTCCAGTTGAGGATGGGCCACCTTTTGACCATTTGCAACTCCTTGAAATTGACTTTTTTGCGGGTGAGGTAAATGTGGCGGTCGCCGGTGCGCATGGCGTGCAGGATGCGGTTGTAGTATAGCAGGGTGTCCTTACGCTCAAAGTACTCCCAGGTGCTGTCGGTTACCTGCACCGAGTCCTCTACCCATTCGCCAAAATAGGTAGCCAGGTTGGAGGCCAGCACGAAAACGGAATCGCGTATGCCGGGCACGGCGGTGGTATCAATGATGGTGGGGTCCATGGCCAGGCGGTAAAAGGGCAGGCTGGCTGCCATGATGGAACCGTCTTCGGCCAGGATGTTGCCCCTGTCGGCTACCACTTTGTGGAAATATACCTTTTCCTCCAATTCCTGCTGCACCCAGTAGGCCTTGTTGAACTGCAGCCCCATTACGCGCAGCATGATCACCCCGGCAAACACCAAAAACAGCCCGAAAAGGACATATACCCGGAGTAATATGTTGTCTGATACGCGCTTCATGGGTTATTTTTTGATGAGTTTAAAGGCGGGTTCCCTGTATTTTCTCAGGCCGAGGGAGTCTGCCTTGTGTTTGATTTGGGTAAACTGGGTGCCTGCACTGAGCATGGAGCGTTTTTCGAGGTATTTTGATTTAAGCGATTTCACTTCCTTTTTGAGTACCGACATTTCTTTCATTTGGCGCTCGGCATAATGTGAGTTCCATATATAGACCATGCCAATGAGGGCCAGGAAAAGCACGAATCGTAGGTAGTCATCTACCAGATGTGCTTTCAGCCCCTTTTTTTTGGTGGCTTTTTCTTTGGTGGCAGTATGCTTCGGACGGTTTACAAATCGCATTCGGTGCTTAGTTTGATGTGCATACATGTTTATTCAAAACTAGTATATGGACAACCACAGGCTTGAATCTGCATGGGAAAGGGCGTTTATCGTCGCTCAGCAGCCCTGAGCCTGGCACTTCTGGCTCTGGGGTTGCGGGCAATTTCTTCCTGGCTTGCCTGTATGGCCCTTCTGGTTATGAGGCGCCAGGGGGTGAGGTCATGGCCGTAAAAATCCTTTTCCACCTTTCCGCTGAGGTTGCCGGCGCGAAAAAAGCGCTTCACCATGCGGTCTTCCAGGGAATGGTAGGCAATGACCACCATGCGTCCTCCGGGCCTGAGCAGCCTGAGCGAAGCCAGCAGCAGTTGTTCGAGGGCTTCGAGCTCAGCATTGACCACAATCCTAAGCGCCTGATACACCTGGGCCAGGTACTTGCTCCGGCGGTTTTTGGGAATACAGTCCTGAATGACGCTTTCCAACTGGGCACTGCCCGACAGCCGCTGACCTGCCCGCGCCTGCACAATGGTGCGGGCCAGCTTGCGGGAGTTGGGCACTTCGCCGTATTGGGCAAATACCCGTGCCAGTTCCTGCTCGTCCCACTCGTTGAGCAGCTCAGCTGCTGTAGGCCCCTGGCCGGGGTTCATGCGCATGTCCAGGGGCGCATCAAAGCGGAAGCTGAAACCCCGCTGCGGTGTGTCGATCTGATGGGAAGAAATGCCCAGGTCGGCCAATATCCCATCAACTTTTTCCACACCCGCCTTTTCCAATTCAGATTCAATGAACTTAAAGTCTTCACTGATGAGGGTGAAGCGCTCATCCGGGGGCACATTGTGCCTGGCATCCGGATCTTTATCAAAAGCAATCAGACGGCCTCCCTGCAATCTCGACAAGATTTCCCGGCTGTGTCCTCCTCCTCCAAATGTGGCATCAACGTATATGCCCTCTGCCTGAATGTCGAGCAAATCCACGCTTTCGGTTAACAGTACAGCCTCATGGTAGCTCATCATCTTACTGTTACTGCTCTTCGTCCTTCATCACTTCTTCGGCAAGGTCTTCAAAATCAAACCCAGGCTCATTCAGCCATTCTTCATAAGCCGCTTTATCCCAAATTTCAATTTTGTCGATCTGTGCCACCAACACAATTTCCTTGTTCAGCCCGGCATGTTCCATCAGCCTTTTAGGAATGAGCACGCGGGCGTTGCCGTCCAGTGCCAGCCTGGTAGCCCCGTTGAGAAACATGCGGGTGAAGACGCGGTTTTTTTTCACGTACTGGTTGCGCGACTGAAGGCGCGCCAGCTCTTTTTCCCACACTTCCAGCGGGTACATCACCAAACACTTATCCAGCCCTCTGTTGATGACAAAGTCCGACTGCTGATCTTCTGGCAACTGCTTACGGAGCCCCGCAGGCATGAGAAACCTGCCTTTGGCGTCCAGTTTACAGTCATATTCACCGATCAGCGATATCATTCTTTCAACTTTCTATTATTCCATACGGTAAACTTAATAAAATATTCCCACTTTTTACCACTTTTTACCACTAAAACCAAAAAAAATTTTGTTACACACTCGTCCTCAAAAGCAATTACTAAATTTATTTTAAATAAACCAAAAATATTAGCATTAATTTATCCAATAGCCTTCACTTGTAGTTTTTATTAGCATAATCGCGGGAAAATTATGGTGGGAAGAAATGCAAAAAAATGGGTAATAGTGGGAACAAAATGGGGGAAAAAGGAAAAACCCACCTCATGGGCGGGTTTTGCTTAGGTAGATGTATCCTCCATCGCGACAAAGAAATGGAATATGTACAAAACAGTTGCTATTCCGTTTATCAGTTTGCTTTGCGGGGCTAGTAGGCCTCGGGGTCTTCTCCCAGGTCTTCGGGATTGAGTATGCCATGATCGATCAGCCATTCTTTGGCCAGTTCTTTTTCGTAGGCATCGCGGTATTCAAACCAGCACTCCCGGTATTCGGGGTAGTCCAGCAGGGCGTCCTTAAAGCGCCTGAAAGGCTTGGGCTGGCGCAGGCTGTTGGCCAGGTGGTGTTGCACTTCGAGGTCGTCCACCTCTTCAACAAAGGCCTGCATTTCGCGAAATGCATCGCTGGAGGGAATGCGGTCTATAGGGATAAATCGCTCCGGATCCTTCTCCATCAGAAACATGGGTTGGATGGCATCCTGCATCCAGTCGGGCGTTTCATCCAGTGCATCCTCATCTTCCGTCACCAACTCGTAGGTATAGCGCATATCTTCGGTGATGGAAAGCACTTCGAGGGTTTCTTTGTCGAGGAAAAAACTGGCGCCGTAATGCGTGCCCGAGTAGCTCAGGGCCGAGGCCACTTCGGCCAGGAAGGCGTCGAGCCTGATGGAATTGGGGGTACTTGCCTGTGAGATCATAGCGGGAGTAATTAACTAACCAAGTATGTGCTGACCCGTGCTCGCAGGGCAGCAATTACTCCCCGGCACGGATCAGCGTGAAATAGCTGAATCCTGATCCATATTTTTCAAATGAGAACTAATTGTTTTGATTGTCCTAATATAGAAAATATGTGGATAATTATCATCATTTTGTGGAAAAAATGTCTATTGCTTCAGCAATTTTGTTTGAAGCTGCGTTTTCCCGGCCTGTATGCGCAGCAGGTACATGCCGCCTGGCAGCTGGCGGGTAAGGGAAAGGGGCAGGGAGTATTGCTGCATGCCCGCTCCTGCCTGCCACTGCTCCGATTGCCACAGTTGCCGGCCATGCAGGTTGTACAGGCTCAGGCGCAGGCTCATGGGCCGGGGAAGGCGCAGCTGCAGATAGGCTTGCTCTTCAAACGGATTGGGGAGCAGCCGCAGGGAAGCCCCCAATTGGGAGGGAAGGTCCACCGTAGTGGAAAGGTGGATGTTGTCGAGGTACAATTGCTGGCCACCGCCGCCTATGTTCACAAAGCGGATGCGCAGCCCGCTGCGCTGTGTATAGGGGCTGAGGTCCAGGCTCACACTGGCCCAGTCGTCCGGCCCGGCAGGAATGAAGGGCTGCTGCTCCTCAAAGCCATCTGTGGTAGCCAGGGCTTCGGCATAGCGGTCCAGCAGCATAATGGGATAACTTTCCCCGCAGTCGGTAGAGAGCTCCACCCGCAGGCGGTCGGCAGGAAAGGCCTGCTGCCTGCGCAGGCGGTAGGCATAGTCGAAGGTCAGGGAGGCCGAGCCTTTGTCTGAGAGGTCAAAAACAGGGGAAATGAGCAT
>RFHT01000671.1 GCA_003696835.1 Bacteroidota bacterium | reverse complement strand
GGCCTGGGCGGTTTGCTCTCTGGAATCAAACAATCGCTTTTTACTATGAAAGGAGACCAGATTATTTCAGAAAATGATGCCAGTACCCTCAATCGCGTGGTGGAGGAACTGGACTATTCCATGACGGAGCTCCGGCGCATTGCCCGCAACATGATGCCCGAAGCCCTGGTGAAATTTGGGCTGAAAGATGCTTTGGAGGATTATTGCGGCCACATCCGGGAGGTGAGCGGCATGGAAGTACACTTTCAGGCCTACGGCATGCAGGCCCGCCTGCCCCAGCAGGTAGAACTCATCTTTTTTCGCCTGGTGCAGGAATTGCTCAACAACATCCTGCGACATGCAGCTGCCACTGAGGCCATGGTCCAACTGCTGCGCGACGGCAACCGCCTCAACCTCACCGTAGAAGACAACGGCAGAGGCTTTGACCCTGCACTACTGGAAAAAGCCCCCGGCATAGGCTGGCTCAACATACGCTCCCGGGTGAAATACCTCAACGGCCAACTGGAACTGCACAGCCTGCCCGGCAAGGGCACTTCTGTCAACATCGAATGCACCCTGCCATGATACGCGTTTTCATTGTGGACGACCACCCCATGGTGGTGGCGGGCATTAAAGACATGCTCCAGCATGCCAGCTCCGTACAGGTGGTGGGCGAAGCCCACGACGGCTACCGGGCCCTGGAACTGCTCGCACATACCGAAGCAGATGTGGCCCTGCTCGACATCAACCTGCCCGATCTGGACGGCATTGCCCTCTGCCGTAAGCTCAAAAGCCGCCAGCCTGCCCTCAAAATTATCGGTATCAGCACCTTCAGGGAGCGGAGCTACATCACCCGCATGATTGCAGAGGGCGCTTCGGGCTATTTGCTTAAAAATGCCAGCCGGGAAGAACTCCTCCGGGCCATTGAGCAGGTACATGCAGGCGGTATGTACATGAACATGGAAGTGGCCTCCGTCATTACCCGTCCCGCCAGCCCTTCTCAGCTGCCCCCCCGGCTTACCAGCCGCGAAAAAGAGGTACTCCAGCTCATTGCTGAGGGCTTTACCAACCTGGAAATAGCCGAAAAGCTCTTCATCAGCCCCCTCACGGTGGACAGCCACCGCAAAAACCTGCTGGCAAAGTTTGAGGCGAAAAACACCGCCGTACTCATCAAAATTGCAGTGGAATTGCAGTTGATTTAGGAGAAAACCGCCCAAAAGGCCCTGGCCAACAACCGCCGCCCCTACATGCTGTCCCTTTGGCGCAGGCTGTCACGCAAGCCCTGCAGGGAGTCGGTGAGGCGAATGAGCTTGCGAATGGAGTCTTCGGCTGCCAGGGAGTCCTGCAACCTGAGTGCCTGGTGCAGCTGCATGCGTTTTTGGCGTTCCTGCCGTTGGGGAGAGGGCTGGCAGGCAACCCACAACAGCAGGCCCAGCACTACCCCGCCAAATATCCCCCGCAGCTTCAACTTGTCCCTCATAATTTTCAGTCAATTTTTGCTAAATTTATATAAAAGCTGCATTTTTTCGCTAAATAACCAAATATATGCTTTCATTTCCCCTTTTTGCCCGTATGGGAGCTGCCCTTTGCCTGCTGCTGTCCCTTGCGGCCTGCGAGCGCAGCCAGTTTCTTCCTCCGCTCACCGACGACCAGCCTCCGGCCATCAGCCTTACCCACCCCAACACCAACAGCGGTATTGCCCGCCCAAACGAGCGGGTAGAGGCCAGCATACAGGCCGTGGACGACCTGCAGCTCGCCTTTTTTCGCATACAAAAACAAAGCCTGGACAACAACGGCAACGAACTCGAAAGCAACATCCTGCTGCAACAGGAAATCAGCGGCACCCTCCTTCACTTCGATTTTGAAGAGGTGCTGTCCGAACAGCCCGGCCTGTCGCGCATCATTTACACCTTTGACGCCATCGACAGCCGGGGTGCGGCAGCTTCGGTCACCTACTCCCTGGGCGTGCTGCCGACTGAGCCCTCCTCGCCCTTTCGCATTTTTAGTGTGAAAAACCAGCGCCTCAACAGCCGCCTGGCCGCTACGGCCTTTGCCTTCAACTTTACTACGGGCACCACTTTTCCGCCGCCCGCTTCCAATCCCCTGGAGCGCGACATCGAAGAGGGCAGCACCGACCCCAACCTGCCTTTTTCCCCCAGCTTTAGCTCCCCGGCCAACCAGAGCCTGGGCCAGGACTCGGTATTTGTGCGCACCGACGCCAGCCGATTCAATTTTGAAGCGGCTACCTACCTTACCCTCTACCAGGCCTACTTTTCTGCACCGGCCTACCACAGCAGCCTCAGCGGCCTGCAGGCTGGCGAGCTGCTCATTGTGCGCCTTACCAAGGCCCCCCAGCCCCAGTTTGCCGTGATGAAACTCAACGAGGTCGTGGACCAGCCCGGCACGGATAACGACTACCTGCTGTTCGACTACAAAGTGACCAGCGAATGAGGCAGGTAAAAGAAGCTGCACAAGCAACAAGCGCCTCCGCTGCGCGGAAGGCAGGAGACCTTTCGGCGCACCAAGCCAGCACGCAGCCCAACCTCAAGGTGACATCTAAAAGATGTTTATGAAGGTGTATGATGCAACAATCGCTCTCAGCGGGCAG
>RFHT01000670.1 GCA_003696835.1 Bacteroidota bacterium | reverse complement strand
TGGCTGGGCGGCGAGGGCGACGGCTGGGAACGCGGCCCCTACTGGATAGATGGCCTGCTACCTCTGGCCTACCTGCTGGACGACCAGCAACTCAAGGACAAAGTTCAACCCTGGATAGCATGGAGCCTCAGCCACCAGGCTGAGAGCGGCTATTTTGGCCCCATCCCTTTTGAAACAACCCCCGAACCCGAACCCGGCTTGCAAAAAACGCCCCGCAGAGACTGGTGGCCCAAAATGGTGATGCTCAAAGTACTGCAGCAATACTACACCGCCACCGGCGACGAGCGCGTTATTACGCTCATGAGCAACTATTTTCGCTACCAGCTCAACGAACTCCCTCACACCCCTATCGACCACTGGTCACTGTGGGGCAACCGCCGCGCAGGCGACAACATGATGGTGGTGTACTGGCTGTACAACATCACGGGCGAGGCCTTTCTGCTGGAGCTGGCCGAGCTCATTCAGCAGCAGGCTTTCCCCTGGGAGCGCCTCTTTCTCAACCAGGACTGCTATGAAGAAAAGCACGACCCCTGGCATTACAGCCGGGTGGTGAAGCGCTACCCCTACGACCAGGCCCAGCTCGACAACCTCTGCATCAAGCAGTACGGCAGTTTCCACACCGTCAACCTGGCCCAGGGCATAAAAAAACCCCTCATTTACTTTCAGCAGCATCCCGATAGCCTGTACCTGCGGGCCGTCAAGCAGGCCTTCAGAGACATACGCAAGTACCACGGTCAGCCCCAGGGCATGTACGGGGGCGATGAGCCCCTGCACGGTCCGGCTCCCACCCAGGGGGTGGAGCTGTGTTCGGTGGTAGAGATGATGTTTTCGCTGGAAAAAATGATGGCCATCACGCCCGAAATACAGTTTATGGATCATCTGGAAAAGCTGGCTTTCAATGCCCTGCCCGCCCAGATAGACGCGGATTTTCAGACGCGCCAGTACATGCAGTGCGCCAATCAGGTGGAGATTTCGCGCCGCGCCCGCAATTTTTACCAGGACGTGGGTCACCAGGGTACGGATATATGCTATGGCGTGCTCACGGGCTACCCCTGCTGCACCTGCAACATGCACCAGGGCTGGCCCAAGTTTACCCAAAGCCTGTGGCATGCCACCACCGGCAACGGCCTGGCTGCCCTGGTGTATGCCCCCTCCAGGGTGAAAGCCCGCGTAGGAGCGGGCGAAGGCGTGGAAGTGGAAATTCACGAACAAACCACCTATCCCTTTAGCGATACCATCACCTTTGTGCTGACCACTCCCCGCACAGTGGATTTTCCCTTTCACCTGCGCCTGCCGGCCTGGTGTACACAGGCCGAAATACGCCTCAACGGACAAGCCTGGGCCCAGCAGGCTGGCAACCAAATCGTCGTGATCGACCGCTCCTGGCAGGACCAGGACCGCCTGCAGCTGATCTTGCCCTCGGCCATTACCTACAGCCGCTGGATGGACTACTCGGTGGCCATAGAAAAAGGCCCCCTGCTGTATGCCCTGAAGGTGGAGGCAGAAAAGAAATGGGTGGAAAATCCCGACCATTACGGCAATTACTACGAATTATCCGCTACCAGCGACTGGAATTATGCCCTGATCGAAAACTATTTGCAGCAGCCTGCCAGGCATTTTCAGCTCCAGCGTCAAGCCATGAACGACTATCCCTGGACCCTGGAGGCTGCTCCGCTGCGCATCACCACCAGGGCGGTGAAGCTACCACACTGGAAGCTGTACAACGGCATGCCCGGCCCCCTGCCCTGGAGCCCTCCACGCCTCCAGCTGCAGGGCTGGCAGCTCCAAACAGTGGAACTGGTCCCCTATGGCTGCACCAGCCTGCGCATTTCGGAGTTCCCCACGGTGTGGTTTGATGAGCTGGAGCAATGAATCATGGAGCAGGGCAGCAGGTGCAGCTAATTTTTAAGCCCTGTCTGGCTCATTGTTCATTGATGATTTCCCGCATCCAGTTTACGATGCGTTTGCCCACCTCGGGATTGTAGTGCGTGGCAGAAAACTGCGGGTAGGTACCCTTTTGCTGCATTTCCCAGTAGGCCGCCTGGCTGCCCGAAAGTACCAGGCCGTGGTCAGTCTGAGGAAAAAAGGCATATTCGCCTTTGCCGGGATGGTAGTGGTTTACAATGTCCACGATGGTTTGAGCCCCTTCGGCATCGATGGCCTGCAAATCGGCCTCCCCAAACATGGCCAGGGTATAAACGTCCAGGCGCTTCCAGGCTTCGTAAAGCTTTTGCTGGTTGATTTCCTGGTTGTAGGTATAGTGCATGCCCAGTACCCGCTCTCCCTCTTCCTGGTAGAGCAGCACGCGCTGAAAAGCAGGCAAGTCTTTGAGCAGGCGGGGATGCTTGTTTTCAATGAGGTATTGGTACAAAATGGGCGTGGCCAAACGCGTGAGGCTGTCCACTACCTGGTAGTCGGTGTGTACAGCATTTTGTTTTCGGTAAATATCGAGCAAATACTCAAACCAGGGCTTGACCACGGTACCATATACCGCTATGCCTGTTGGGGGGTATTCCAGGGCCACAATGGGGGCACTGATGCCCCCCAGCGAATGCCCAAAGTAAAAGAGGTTTTCTCCGTCTATGAAGGGGTAGGTACGCAAATGTCTGGCGCCGGCCCTGAAAGCATTCAGTTCTTCCTCATAACCCATTTCTGCACACTGTATTTCCGTTTGGCTGTCGCCCACGCCGGGTTTTTCAATACGAAAAACAGCAAAACCCGCCCTGGCAAAATCGTCCACCAGCCTGCGCAGGGGATTTTGGGGATTGGCCCAGTAGTCCACCGAGCTGCAGCCAAAACCCTGCAGGTAGTACACAGCCGGGAAGGGACCTGGGCCCTCTGGCCTGCTCACAATGGCCCGCAAATACCCCCCTTTGTAGGGCACTTCGTCGTAGATGATTTCCACTCCGGGGAGTTGCTCCCTGGGAAAAGCCATGAGGGGACCGCTGAGCAGCATGGACTTCCCCTCCCGCTCTACCTGCACCTTCAATGCCCCACCGGTAGCTACATTGGCCGTTGCCTCCACAATATCCTTTACCGAAACAATTTCTTGACCATTGATTTGACGTATCACATCGCCGGCCTGCAGCTGAAGGGTGTCGGCCGTGGAGCCCGGGTACACGTAGGTGATGAGCATGCCCTGCTCATGGGGGGCAAGGCGGGTGCCCAGGCCTGCCCTGCGCTGCAGGTGCTGAGCTGTGGCCAGCATGCAGCTGGCAGTGGCCAGTAGTAGAAGCAGTAATTTGGAAAACATAACTTGCTGGATTAGGGAGGTTATAGAAAAGCGGGGCCCAGGAGAAAGTCCATTGGCCGGCAGCCGGAGCCGCCTGAAAAGAGCGCGGCCCTTTAAAATACGAAAAAGCAGAAGCCCCCACCCGTCAGGGGAGGGGGCTTTCGACCAGTGTGTGAGTTATGCCGACCAATTTGCCTCAAAAGCAGGCAAAAAGCGACCTTATTTTCTTCTGCGGCTCTGGCGGTTGCTACCTTTTTGCTGCTGCTTGCGTTCGCGTAGCGCTTCCTGCTGTTTCTTTTGCTGGTTGGTTACCCACTTCTCCAGGCGCGACTGCGACTTGCCGCCTTTTTTACTTTTTTTGGTTTTGGCAGCCTCCCGCATTTGGGCCAGCAGCTTTTCATCGTCCACAAACTTGCGGATAATCACCGTTTGGGAAATGGAGATGATGTTGGACACAAAATAGTACAGGCTCAGGCCCGCTGCATAGCTATTGAGGAAAATCAGCAGCACCAGGGGCATGAAGTAGGCAATGTACTTCATCTGGGCGCCGGCTCCGGTGGCCGGTTGTGATTTTTGCTGGTAAATGGTGTACACAAAGGTAGAGGCGGCCATGAGTAAACAAAAGAGGCTCACGTGGTCGCCGTAGCCCGGTATGCGGAAAGGCAGCTCCAGAATGGAGTCGTAGGTAGAGAGGTCGTGCGCCCAGAGGAAGGACTGCTGTCGTAGCTCTACCGACTGCGGAAAGAAGAAAAAGAGGGCAATGAGGAATGGGTAGGAGAATAACATGGGCAGGCAGCCGCCAAACATGTTGACCCCCATTTTGCGGTAGATGGCCATTTTCTCCATTTGCAGCTTCTGCGGATCATCCTTATACTTCTGGTCCAGGGCTTTCATCTCAGGGGTGTTGTTGATTACCCGCATCTTGGCCATGGACACGTGGCTCTTATAGGAAAGGGGGAAGAGCAGCAGGCGAATAAACACGGCCAATAAAATGATGATGATGCCATAATTGGAGATGAAGCTCTCCAGAAACTTGAAGATGTAAATGGTGCCAATATTGATATAGCTGATGATCCACCAGCCGAGGTCCATTTCCTTTTGCAGGTCCAGCTTGTAGGACCGTAGGGTGTGGTACTCGTTGGGCCCCATATAAAACATGAAGCCGTTGGAGATTTGGTCGCTGCGTGGGGCTTCCACGTACAGCACCGATTCCATGACCCGGTTGATCTCCTCACTCTCAGGCGTTTCCATGGCCAGCCTGGCTGACTTGAATTGCTCGTCGGCTACCAGAATGCCGGAAAAGAACTGACTTTTGTAAGAAACCCACTTTACCGGTGTGGTGATGTCTTCTGTGATGGGGTCATTGGATACGCCCAGCCGCTCTACATCCCCTCCCATGTTATAAACGATGGTGGATTTTGGACGCATGTTCTGTAGAGAGAGTTCCGTTTTAGGCAAAAAGGCCTTCCAGTTGAGTTCGTAAAACCCATTTTTGAGGTCGCTTTTGAAGCCGTTAAAGCGTATTTCGTAGTGGAAATCAAAGGCATCTCCCTTAAAGGTATAAACCTGCTCAATGGAGCGCTTATCGTCCACCCGGGCAGTGAGCACCAGTTCTTTTTGATCCTCCCCCGAAAGGGTAAGCTCGCGCTGGGAGGGCGTAAAGTACAGGTCGGTACTCTGTATGGAACGGCCGCCTTTATAGGCAAACTGAAACAAAAATTTATTGCCCGGATGTGGGGCAATGATGGGCAAAATGGCGGAGTCGTAGGTGTAGTAATGATTGAGATAAGCAGCATGCAGGGCACCGCCCTTCGTGCTGATATTAACGGTAAGCTCATCGGTCTTTACCCGTATGAGCTCTTCCTCGCCCTGGGTAAGCAGGTAGAAGTCGCTGTATTTGTCCTGTAGCTCTGCCAGCTGCAGGGAGTCGCTCCCGGGCTGGTCCAGCTCCATTTCCGGTGCTGCAGCTACCTCCACCTCGGTGTTGGTGTCGGCAGGGAGCGGCTGGCTTTGCTCGCTCAGGGGGGCTTCTTCGGGTGGGGGAGGGGGTT
>RFHT01000669.1 GCA_003696835.1 Bacteroidota bacterium | reverse complement strand
TTTTCGGGCACGGCGGCCCTCATCAACCTGCATGGATACACCCCCCAGCAAATGTACGCCGGCTTTAAAGGCGTGGTGCTCAACTTCCCCTCCACCGGCCGCCGCGGCCGCTTTGACCGCCGCAGCGACGAGGACATCAAAAAGGCCAGCGAACGCGCCCTCAAGCGGCTGAACGAAAGCTGGGAGCTGGCCAAAACCTACACCCAGCTGGAGGATGCCTACAAGGCCGGCAAAGGGGCTGCACCCGAATACTATCCCGAAATGGCAGCCCTGGCCCCGGTGGTACGGGGTGAAACCAAATTGCTGGTGGAAGTCAACCGCGCCGCCGACATCAAGGCCGCCATCAAATGGGTGCAGGACAATCAGCTGGATGCCATCTTCACCGGCGTGGCCGAAGGCTGGCGCGTAGCAGACGAACTGGCCGAAGCCAAGATCCCCGTCATCACCGGCCCGGTGTTCAGCACGCCCACTCGTGCCTCCGACCGCTACGACCGCCCCTACGCCAATCCGGGCATCATGCAAAAGGCAGGTGTAAAGGTGGCCCTGCGCTCCAATGAATCGGAAAATGTGCGCAACCTGCCCTTCAATGCCGGCTTTGCCGCCGCTTATGGCATGGGCCGCGAGGAAGCCCTCAAAGCCGTTACCATCGTGCCAGCCGAAATATTTGGCGTAGCCGACCAGCTCGGCTCCCTGGAGGTAGGCAAGCTCGCCAACCTCATCGTCACCGATGGTGATCCCTTCGAAACCCGTACCCACATTCACCACGTCTTTATCGAAGGCTGGAAAATTCCCCTCGACAGCCGCCACATCCGGCTGTACAATGAGTTTCTGGAGCGCCAGCCCGGGCTGAGCAAGTAAGCTGGAGCCGTCAATAACGTATGAAGCACCCCGAAAATTTGGGGTGCTTTTTTATGTGCTCAAAAAGTTTTAAATGTAAGAATCGCTCAAAAAATCGGTTTATCGCGACCACAGGCCAAGGACAAAACCTCCGGGAAGAATGGAGCTAGGAGAATCCTTAATATCCGCTAGTAAGGCATCCCATCGTAAGGCATTGATAATCAGCACCTATACAAAAGAACCGCCCAATCATAGCCCAAAAGGCCAACTTTTGCACAGCCTTCCCACCTCCCAATCGCCCCGGATGCACATGCACTGCCCTGACAGCTCAATGCCTCGAAAATGCGGGGAAATGGCGTTATTTACTGTTCAGAAGGTATATCCTACCAACACGTATGTGCGAATAGAGGTTGATCTCAGAGCAGGAAAAGGAGAGATGCCATTTCCTCTCTCATGCCGCAACTCCAGCCAATAGCCCTTTAATGCAACCCCCAGGCCTAGTACCCAACTTTGCTCATAGCTTCTGGGATCGCTCATGAGTGGATACTCGTTTTTAACCTGTGAAGTACCCGAGATAACCGTATTGCTTTCGCGCTGCACCTGCTTCGTGGCAAAACCATTGGATATGCCTGCTTGGGCAAATAAGGAAATGCGCTTAAACGGAAAACTGTAACGCATCAGGGTGTTGAGCTTAATATAGCTGTTTGCCAGGTCTATACGTGAACGGCTTTGGTAGCTAGAATTAAGCACATCCGTGCGTTCAAAATTTACGTGATAAGCCGCAAAAAACAATTCATTGTGTAGCGACACCCTGCGCAGGTTTCTGGGAAACAAAATAGTAACAAAGACCCCACCAGCGGCATTCACAGAATGTGAAAAATCCAAATTAGCAAGCTGGTTAAAAGGTCCGTAGGTGAGGCTAGTACCAAAATCAAAGGTGCTCAACGACAAGCCAGCCACCAATCCAAACTTGACTTTGGCCAATTCAGTGGTCTTTTGGAAGCTGGTCGTAGCCCCTGTACAAGCGTAGTAATACGAAAACACCCTTTCCAAAGGTATTTTCTGATAGCGGATATTCCTTAATTTGGCAGAAATATCCGGGCAGTCTTGTAAATAATATATCAGTTGCCCCACGTATTGTTTATTTTCGACCACGGCCCGGCTGATGCCTTCAGCCTCTTTGAGGTAACGCTTAAATTTGAGCAGCACAAAGGCCCCATCCTCCAATATGTAAAAATTTTCCAGCTCTTTTGACCCCTTCAAATAATATAAACTTTTAGGGCCTTCTATCATGGTCTGTAAAAATACGGTATCCTTTACCAGTTTAAATTGAGGATCATAGCTTAAGTCAGAAACTTTAACTGGACTTACCTCTTTTTCTACCACTGCCCTTACATACCGCTCGTCTGCTACCCCAAACCCCCTGATATCATTCGTTGTATAGGTAGTTTTGCTGGCATCTTCACGGGTTTTGAAACTAATTTCATAGGGATTTTTGTCCCAGTTGAGGTAATTGATCAAGCCCCTGAGGGTATCTCCCTCCCAGCTAAGCACATAGCCGCTCAGATAATTTTCCTGGCCCAGGAGTCCACTCATTGCACAGCAAAATATAGCCAGCACCGTTAACTTTTTGAAAACAATCCTTTTTTCCATCACTAACATATTAGCAGTTTCAAAATGAATTTTTCCCGTAACTATTCAGCACCCTCAGAGTGAAAAAAACAATTGTTGTAAGTTGCTCATTTTCAATGAAATGTATTAACCACCTCCAACTCCTCCTTGAAAAGGAGGAGAGTTCTCCGGGGCAGGCG
>RFHT01000668.1 GCA_003696835.1 Bacteroidota bacterium | reverse complement strand
GGTTACATTTAACCAACAAGAATTTTTTTTGGATTGGGAAAATTTACTCCATGTGTTTATGGCAATTGGGGCCCAAACCTTGACAATACGGGGCTCTGAGAAATCAGTTTACGGAAAACTTTTCGAAAGATTGGTACTAGGTTCTATTTTAAGCATGTTTGGATTTGAGCTAATTGATAAAAACGATACAACGAAGTCACAAATGGTCTTTTGGTTGACAGAACAGGGAAAAAAAAGAGAAACTGATGCTACACTATTGGTGCGACCTGGGGTCGGTGCCCGGTTTGATATTGGCTTTATTGGGAGGGGTAATACGGAAATTTCTTTAGACAAAGTATCTCGATTTGAAAGAGAAATGGAGCGGGGAAGGCAAACTCATTATATGGCTACTATCGTATTAGTTGACAGTATTGGAAATAAAAGCCGTATTCAAGAATTCGCTCAGGCCATTCAAGGGAATATTGTACAAATGAGTATGAGCTTTTGGGTTAAGGAAGTGGCTCATATTCTACATGAAAAAATTAATTTAAGAACGGATTTTGTTGATACCAATGAAGAAGACTCTATACGGCTGATCGAAGAAAAAATGAAGAATATTGACATGTTAAAATTTTTATAATACCAAAATACCCCCCCGCCGGTGTCAATCGACACGGGGGAGGGGCATATTCAGGCAAAAAAAGGCAATAACAACAAAACTCAAAGTCAATCTGACAGCGGGCTGTGCGGGCCGGCATCAGGATGATTTGAGAGCTGCAGGGTCTGGAGCTCGCCTACTTTGGGGATGATCTGAATGAGAAAGCGCTGGTTGTTTTTTTCATTCCGCAGGTCGCGGCCCACCCCGCCGGTGCCGCTGCCGGCTATCATCACCTCAAAGCGGTCCTGGTCGAAGTGTATGCCCTCCTGCTGCCAGAGGCGAAACAGAGAGAGGGCGCGCTCGTAGCTCAGCTCATAGTTGCGGCGGTAGCCGTCTTTGGAAGCCATGCCCTCAATGACGAGCAGGTACTTGATGTTGTCGCCGGGTTCGAGGCGGTCGGCCAGCTTGTGCAGGGCCTGCCCGGCCTTCACCAGCATGGGCTTGTAAGAGGGGGCAATGTCGCTATTGCCGGTTTTGAACTGCACCTGCGGGCGCAGGATGTGGCGTTTGTAGGCAGGCTGGTACACAAAGAAGCGGGAGTCGAGGTTTTCGATGGCTTTGTGAATTTCCTGTATCTTGAGGTACTCCGCCTCCATGACCGCCAGGCGGGCGCGCTCGTCGTTGAGCTGCTGGATGAGGGTGCTGGCGTTGAGTTCTTCTTCGCTCAGGCGCCGGCGCAGGGCGGCCATGGCCGCCCTTTGCTTGTCCAGCTCGCTTACGCGCAGGCGCAGGGTTTCCAGCGCCTGGGCCTGCTGGTCGAGCTCTATGCTGCGCAGGCGCAGCTTCTCTTCGGCAGCACTCAGGTTGAGCTGGTGCTGTTTAAACATTCTGTAACTCAGCACAAACAGGGCCAGGGCAATGATAAACAAAGCCGTCATCAGGTCGGCATAGCTGAGCCAGAAGAGGTTTCCGTGTTCTTCTCTCATCATAGCAATACATTAAACAGGTACATTCCTCCACATAGCAGGGCCGTAGCACTGGCAGCCACAGCCACATACACAAACAGCCTGAAACCTTTGGAGTTGACAAAGCTTTGCTGCTGCTGAATCTGGCTTTGGGCTATCTGGGCAGTCATTTGCTCAATGGCGGCCTTGAGCTCCTGCTGCTGCTGCTGGTCGCCCCTGAGCTTTTCAAGCAGTTGGGCGTTCACCTCCAGTTGCTGGCTTTGCAGGTCCTGCAGCTGGCCGTGCATGCCGCCAATGTCGCCGGCAAAGGCATGGCCATTACCATTGTGAGCTTCTCCGTTGTGGGCCAGTAGGTGGTCCACCGTGGCGTAGGCGACCTGGGTGCGCTGGTCCAGGGCTTTGAGGTTTTCCGCCACCAGGGTTTCCAGCTGCAGGTCGGCGTAGGCAAAGTGGCGGGTGAGCTTTTGGGTCAGGGCCTCGGCCTTTTGGGCATAGGTATCCAGGTATTCCACCTGCTTTTCGATGAGGCCATCGTTGCTGCGCAGGAAGTGGCCTATGCCTTTGATGCCTTCCTCTATGCCGCGCAGCTGCTTGCTGGCGTCCTTGAGTTCATTGAGCAGGCGCAGGGTTTCGCTCAACGACTCGTTCATGTAGCGCTGATACTGGGCAAACCCCTCATTGAAGGCGGCCAGATTGAGGCGCAGACTAGAAACAGGCTCCTGCGATTCCTTTTTGAGGGGAGGCAAAATATTGAGTCTCAAAAACGTAAAATAGTCGTACAGGTGGCGGTCGCGTTGTTTTTTTGCGTCCTTAAAGCGGTAATTGCTGCGCACCGTCAGGGCCAGGCCGGCAGCGCTGCCCAGCATGCCGATGAGCACACCGCCTATAAAGGCCTGAATGGCTGCATCGCTCACCCCGGTCAGGGCAATTTTTATCAGCCCCACAATCACCCCTCCAAAGGTGCACATCAGGCCAATGTAGAGCGGCAGGCTGATGTTGGCCGAAATGGCCTTTTCCTGTGAGGCAGCCTTGTCTTTGGCCAGCTCCCTGAGGATGTCGAAGTCGGCCTCGCCCTTGTTGCGGGCCAGGTAGGCATTGGTACTGCGCAGTATGTCGCGAAACTCGGGGCTGAACCTGGGGTTGTCTTCTATTTGCCTGATAGCGGGCCTGGGGGTTTCGGCCGGGGCCTCATTCTCGATTACTTCGGCCGTTTGCAGCCGCAGCAGTTTGGCATCGGGAAAGATGCCAGCCAGCTGGCGAATGGCGCTGCTGTTGCGAAAGTACACCAGAAATTGTAGCAAAATCACCAGGGCCACCAGTCCCATTTCAAGAAAAAATAAGGTATCCATAAGCGTTGGTTTTTGTCTTTGCAGTTATTGGGTTGGTTATTTCTCTACCTGAATATCCAAAAAGCGGTAGCGCTCAAAACAGCCTTTTTCGTCGTAAATTTCCAGCTTGCGGGGCAGATTCGTTTCCACTTCTACATAAATGAGGCAGCGACGCGAAAAAGAAGAGGGTATGCGAATGATTTGCCC
>RFHT01000667.1 GCA_003696835.1 Bacteroidota bacterium | reverse complement strand
CGCCGCCTGCCCCGGAGAACTCTCCTCCTTTTCAAGGAGGAGTTGGAGGTGGTTAATACATTTAATTGAAAATGAGCAACTTACAACAATTGTTTTTTTCACCCTGAGGGTGCTGAATAGTTACCTCTGCTTTTGAAAACCTCCGTGTCACCCTTTGTGATCTTTGTGCCCTCATGTGGCTTATCATCTCGCATCTCCTTAAAGGAGTCTTGGCTGCGCTACGACCTGCCCCTTATCCCCCCCGCTTTTCGGCCAGGCTGATTTTGGTGGCAATGAGCGCTATGCATACAAAGGTGAGGAAATACAGGGCGTCGCGGGTATCGATCACCCCACGGCTGATACTCTGGTAGTGTTCGTTGATGCTCAGGCTCAACAACCAGCGGTTTATGCCTTCCATAGCGGGAATATCGGCCAGGAAATCGAAGCCCAGGAAAAAGAAAAAGCACAGAAATACGCCCAGGATGAAGGCCACAATCTGGTTGGAGGACAATGCAGAACTGAACATGCCGATGGCCCCAAAGATGCAGCCCAGGAAAAACAGGCCAATGTAGGCCCCTACCGTGGCGCCGGTATCTATGTTGCCCACCGGATTGCCCAGCCAGTACACCGTGAAGTAGTAAATGAGGGTGGGCAGGAGCGAAAACAGCACCAAAAAGGCCGTGGCCAGGTATTTGCCCATAATAATTTCCCAATCGGTAAGGGGCTTGGTCATGAGCAGCTCTATGGTGCCGGTGCGTATTTCGTCGGAGAAGGCGCGCATGGTAATGGCCGGCACCAAAAAGAGAAAAAACAACGGCCCGAAGGTGAAGAGGGGCTCCATGCTGGCATAAGTGCTCTCAATTACATTTTGGGGAAACACCCAAAAGAATAAACCCACCCCCGTGAGAAACACACTGATCACGAGGTAGCCAATCAGTGAGTTGAGAAAGGTGGCTACCTCTTTTCGAAATATCGTAATGACATTGTGCATGGCCATATCGTGCTCAAAGGTTCAAATTGGCTGCGGCTCAATTTTCCTTTCCTTCCCTCAGTATGGTACGCATACGAATTCGTATCTGATTTCGTTTCCCTTCGGTAATTTCCACCCGGCCCTCCCGGTCATAAATTTTGTGAATTCTGCCTGCACGGTTTTTTACAAACAGGATTTTGTCGTCCAGCAGGTCGGTGTCGTTGCAGGGGGTGATGATAGCCTGCAGCAGGATAAAGGCTTCTTCTACGTTTGATTCGGGCAGGTGCAGATCGGTAACCTCCAGGGTATCAAAGCGAAATACTTCCAGCCGCAGGCTGTCCTGCAGGTGCAGACGTGCGTGTATGCGCAGGCTGTCGCCAGCCTCAGTGGCCAGGTGGAGGGTATCCCATTTTCCGGCTGCCTGCAGGTAGCCGGCAGCATATTCTCTGAGCAAACCAGCAAAATCATCGCGGCAGCTTTGGGCTGCTCAATTTCCGGTGTGGGAAAAGTGGATAAATAGCCATCAAACATATAGCCTTCGAGGGAGTCTATGCGCACAAAGGCCCAGTTGCCCTGAATCCAGTCAATGGTGTAGGGCGAGCGGGTAGTGCGCAGCACTTCCACTTCCGTCCCGTAGGGGATGACCTGCGTTTTGCTGTGCTTGTTGAGAGTTTGCCGCAGTTTTAAGCCCGAAGGGGCAAATATGCGGCACAACTGCCGCTGGCTGTCCACAACCTCCACATGCCGCCCCCTTATTCGCTCGGTGAGCACGGTAAAGCTTTGGTGGGCCACGGGTCGTACAAAGCCATCGGTGCGTATGGAATAGGTCGTAAGGGTAGAGTCGCAGTAAAACCTTTTGCGCTCCTGTTCATAGTAGGAGTTATAATTAAAAATAAGGGTGGCATCGTTGAGGAAGTGGCTGTTCCACACAAAGTAGTCGCCTCCATCGCGAAAATTGCCCGCCAGGCTGATCTCGCTCAGCAAGCGGCCTGTATCGGAATAGGTCATCAGAATAAGGGCAGGCGAATAGGGGCCTTTCCAGCACAACACCAGCTGGTGAAAATTGCCATACCCCTGCTGATAGGCATAGTAATACACTCCGCTGTCGCCCACAGAAAAAAAACGGCTATCCCGGAATAGGCGTTCCGATGCCCGGGGACCAACGGGCACCAGCTGGGCGTATTGTTGCTGCTGAATGGCCTCCAGGTTTTGTTGATTGTAAACCGCCTGGTGGGTAAAACGGCAATAGGATGCGATTACCTCAAAGAAGCGGGAGGATGCCCGGCCAGACTGCGCCCCCAATCCCAATGGCAGCAGCACACAGAAAAATACGCACAGGGGTCGAAGGGCAACATTCATGATTAAAAAAACTGATGTCGGTGATTTACAATTATTTACCTATTCATTTTGGCGCACCAAAGATAAGAAATTCGCGCTTATAGAAAATAAAATCGTACATTTAGGGCAAACCCCCATTCACAAAGCAGGAAACGGCAGGTTTCTTGCCATTTCCCACTTGATGTATAATATGTCACGAATGCGCAACGCAATTGTTTTTCTCATGTTGGTGTGGCTGGTATGCCCGGGGGGATGGAGCCAGGTATATAATGTTACGCGCTACTCCACCGAAGATGGCCTGCCCCAGTCGCAGGTAAGGGCCATGTTTCAGGACCGCGACGGGTATTTGTGGCTGGGTACGCGCGGGGGCGTGAGCAAATTCGACGGGCAGCAGTTTCACAATTTTACCGCCCAGCAACACAATGGGCTGGTGGGCGACTTCATCATTGCGCTGTATGAAGATGCCGCGGGCAATGTCTGGATTGGGTCTGAACGGGGGCTGAGCCGCTTCGACGGCCGTACATTTACCAACTTTACCCACGAGCACGGCCTGATGAACAAGGAGGTCCTTAGCATCATAGCCGACCATGAACAAAATCTGTGGATAGGCCAGAAAGGCGGGCTGGTGCTCTTTGACGGAGCCGCTTTTTCGACCAAACCCATAAGTGAGCAGATATCTGTGAATGCCCTGCTATACGACTCGCTCGACCGGCATGTGTGGATTGGTACCAACAGGGGCTTGTATGTGTGCGAAGACATACAGGCCGACCTGAATGTGCACGATCCTTTTTTGCCACAGGTGACGGTTTATTGTTTACTCTTGAGCCAGGACCGCCATCTATGGATTGGCTCCAACAAAGGAGTATTTTGCTACAAAAATGCTGAATTCATCCACTACGACGCCCAAACCGCCCAACTGCCTGACAATACCGTATATACCCTGTGTCAGGACAAAAGCGGGCAGATATGGGCTGGAACTGAAGGCGGAGTGGCTTATTTTTCGGATGATGGGTGGAAGCAACTCAAACCCGGCAACCGCCCCCTACCCAATGTGCGCAGCAGCACCGTGGACCTGGAAGGCAACATCTGGCTGGGGCTGGACGGCGGCGGCATACGCAAACTCACCCGTGGGGTATTTCAAAAGTTTAATGTGGAAGATGGCATGAGCAGCAACATTGCCAAGTCTTTTCTGGAAGACGAAAAAGGCGATATCTGGATCAGTACCTACGACAACGGCATCAGTATATATGATGGGGCGAATTTCAGGCAGTTGGATGAATCTGACGGGCTGGCAGGTAACAACATTAGCTACAGCTTTAAAGACTCCAGGGGCAGGATGTGGTTTGCCACTTATTCGGACGGTCTGAGCAGTTATGTGGGGGGTAAATTTCGCAATTACTCCACTGCCGATGGGCTCAAAAGCGACTCGGTTTACTGTGTATATGAGGATCGGACTGGCCGGCTCTGGATTGGGACCGAACACGGCATTTCCATTTACGATAAGCAGGGATTTACCACTGGCTATACCCCACGAGACGGCCTGATAGATGAAACCGTATATGCCATCCATCAGGATCACGAGGGGAATATGTGGATAGGCACCCCGGAGGGGGTGAGCAAACTGCAGGACACCACCTTTATCAACTACGGTGAGGCCTACATTGGGCATACTGTTATTTCCATACTGGAAGACCCCCGCAGGCACTTGTGGTTTGCCACTTCGGAGGGCTTGTACATGTATGCCGACAGCAGCTTTCGCAAAATCAAAATCAGTGAAGCCGCCGGTGCCGACAACATCGTATCGCTGGTGGCCGAGGGGAATGATTTTTTGTGGGTGGGTACGGAAAATGGTGCTTACCGCCTCAACCTGAACACCTTTGATCCCAACGAGCGCAACCGCTTTGAACACTACACTCAAAAAGACGGCTTGCCCAGCCTCGAATGTAATGCCAATGCGGCATTTATCGACAGCAAAGGCAACCTATGGATAGGCACCACCGAGGGAGCCATTATGCGCCCGGCCAATACCGAGCGGGTGGAGGAAGACCTGCCCCCCATTTTGCACATTACGGGCGTGAGTCTTTCCCTGCTGCCCACCGACTGGGACTCCCTCGGATATAAGGTGGACCCCCGAACGGGCCTGCCCATTGACCTCAAGCTGCCCTACTCCCAAAACCGCCTGGATTTTACTTTTATCGGCATCAGCCTCAAAAGCCCCAGGCAGGTAGAGTATAAGTTTATGCTGGAAGGGCTGGACGAAAGCTGGTCGGAAGAAACCCGCCAAACCCGGGTTTCCTACACCAACCTCAGGCCCGGCAAATACACCTTTCGGGTGATTTCCAAAAAAGAATCAACCGCCTGGGATGAACGGGTGCAGGCTACTTACAGTTTTGAGATATTGCCTCCCTGGTACAGCAGGTGGTGGTTTATCCTGCTCATGGGCCTGCTGGTAGCAGCCATCGGCTGGGGGGTTTACTGGCGCATTAGCCTCGACCGCAAGAAAAAGCTGGAAGAGGAGCACATCAAAAACACGGCGGAAAAGCTCCGCCTTGAGCATCAGGCACTTTATGCCATGATGAATCCCCACTTCATTTTTAATGCCCTGCAGTCCATACAGTATTTCATTCACCGGCAGGACCGCATTTCGGCCAATAAATTCCTCTCGAGCTTTGCCAAGCTCATGCGCAAAAACCTCGACAGTACCAAAAGCGACTTTATCTCTCTGCAGGAAGAGGTGGACCGCCTCAAGCTCTACCTCTCCCTGGAAAAAATGCGCTTCCCCGAAAAGTTTGAGTATGAAGTAAGGGTAGATGAGGACATTGACGCTTACGACACCCAACTGCCTCCTATGATTTTACAACCCTTTGTGGAAAATTCTATCAAACACGGCATCATGCCCCTGGAGGCCGAAGGAAAAATCCAGGTTACGGTAAGTCGTAAGGGAGAGGATCACCTGCTTATTCGCATTATCGACAATGGCATTGGCATAGAAGCCAGCCAAACCAAAAAGGCCAACCGTCCCAGCGACCATGTATCCAAGGGCATGCAAATCACCCTGGACAGGCTGGCGCTCTTTGCGCGTATGACTCACAAGGAATACGCCATTGACATACGGGAAATTAAAAACCCGGATGGCAGCGTAGCCGGTACGCAGGTAGAATTATTGTTGCCCCTTCATCATTAAGGCGTTTCGGCCACCGCACCATCCCGGCGGGCATCGGCGGCGGCCACCAGGCTGCCGTCCTGCCGCACAGCTACGCTGTGCACGCCTCCAAAAAACATGTTTTTGCGTTCCCAGCGGTCGATATGCTGGGTAAAGGCATCGGCTGGGTAGCCTTCGGGTGCCAGGCCGGGCTCCAGGTTGAGCACGCCGGCCTCCCAGTGCAGACGAGGGTGGTCAACGGCTGCTTTCAGGGGAAGTTCATGCTCAATGAGCAGGGAAAGCACCTGTACGATGGCCGTGCGTATGCGGCTGGAGCCGCCGGTGCCCAGCACCATGCGGGCCGCTCCATTTTTCAGCACCACGGTGGGCGACATCATAGAAACTGCCCGCGTATTGAGCGGCCAGCTCTCATAGCCATGAGGCACCAGATCCAACTCGCCCAGCATGTTGTTCATACTGATGCCCGTGCCGGGTATGGCATGCCCCGACAAGCCGCCCAGACTGGAAGTAATGCCAACGGCATTTCCCCGCCGGTCCATTACGCTGAAGTGGGTGGTGTTGCCCAGCAGGTCTTGCCGGCCTGCAGCCAGTTGCTGCAGGGCCAGGGCCACTTTGGCAGGTGGCCAGGCTCCCTCCCTGAAGTCCTTATTCAGGTGGGCCAGGCGGAAGTACTCCATCTGCCGGAATACCTGCACCAACTGCTGCACATATTCGCCCCCTGGGGGTGGGTACAGGGGCATCTGGGCTTTGGCCATCAGCCCATAGCCAATCATGCTGCCTCCCTGGCTGGGAAGGGGGTTGAGCAGCAGCTCATGCCCCCGGAAAGGCAGCCGCAGGGGCTGCCTGGCCAGCAAGTGGTAGGCACTCAGGTCATCCTGGCAGAAATTGCCTCCTTCGCGCTGGTGGGCTTCCACCAGCCGCCTGGCAAAATACCCCTCGTAAAAGCGCTCAAAGCCTTCGCGGGCAAGGTACTCCATGCTGTTGGCCAGGGCAGGCTGAAGCAGGCGGTCGCCTCTTTTGAGCAGGCTACCCCTGGGGGCAAAAACCTGCCGCATCTCCGCACTGTGTTTGAGTATGGGCTCCAGAATGGACAGGGAATATTCCTGGTAGGGAGTGATGGTGACGCCCTGGCGAGCCAGGGCAATGGCGGGAGCGGCAATCTGCTCCAGGGACAGGCTGCCATGCGCCCGGTGGATGCGGGCGATGCCCGCCGGGCAACCCGGCACAGCTTCCGAAGCCCTGCCGATAAATTGCACCTGCTGTTTTTCGCCAAAATCAATACAGCCCTTCACATAGTCGGCCTCCGGAAGGGGCCTGCGGCTGCGGGGCGTTTGTACAAAAAAGTCGTACACCAGGGCCTCGCCTTCAGCCGTAAAAGCCGTCATGAACCCGCCTCCCCCCAGGGAGGTGAGTACCGGCTCACACACCCCTGCGGCCAGCAGAGCTGCCAAAGCCGCGTCAAATGCATTACCGCCGGCTGCCAGTATGTGCGCAGCCGCCCGGGCCGTTTCCCGGTGCCCCGCTGCAATGATTCCTCCTTTGGTTGAAATAGACATAGGCCGAAAAAATAGAAATATTCGGCGAAACTAACATAAGTATGTGGTGATTTTGTGGCTTTTCTCTGACTGTTCTTTCTCCTCAGACGTATTTTCCTGTCTAGGCCGACCCAAACCCTCCCCCGTGCTTACATGGAGGATGCTAGTTTTTCCCAAAAATTGACTTCCGGCCTTTACACCTGACCGTTTTTGCACGTTATACTTTATAGACCTTTCCCTATTCGTTGAATGATGAATTAACACTTACCCCATGATGCCTGAGCCTGATTTTTTTGTGGACATTCACTGTCATCCTTCTCTTAAACCTTTTGAAAAAAGCATTTTACACCACTATGAGCACAGCAGCAATTACCGGGACAAGCACAGCGTATGGTATTATCGCAGGCCGGGCCTGATGAGCCGCATCCTCAACTATCTCTCCTCTCTCACCCGTTTTACTCAAGCCAGTTTTTCACACATGAACAAGGCCAGGGCCAGGGTAGTATGTGCGGCACTTTACCCTTTTGAGCAGCCTTTTCTGAATAACCGGCTAGGCAAGGGCTGGCTGTCTTATTTGCTTACTCACCTGCCTACGGGCATGCATTATGAAAAAGCGGCTTTTATACGCTCCTGGCGAAATTATGACTACTTCTACGAGCTGGAAGCTGAGCGCAAGTTTCTGGAGCAGTTGCATGGCCAGATTGTACAAACTCCAGGGGGCACACCCTCCACCTACCATCTGGTGAGGTACTATGAGGACATAGAGGAGGTACTGAATCAGCCACGGGCTGCCGG
>RFHT01000666.1 GCA_003696835.1 Bacteroidota bacterium | reverse complement strand
TGTGGTCAAATACTTGCTCGAACAGATCCAGCACCTCCTTGGCCTCCTGCTCAGTGAACTCAACCCCCTGCTGCCGCAGGCCTTCCAGGGCCGCCTGCAGGTCGGCTGCATTGCGAAAACTGCCGTTGAAGTGGTACTTCCTGGCCACGTCCTGCTCCACAATGCGGGTATCGCCCGCCTGCAGTAGCCTTGAAAGCAGGGCAGAACGCCGTACGTTTTCAGGGTCGATGATGTTTTTTTCGGTAAAACGCGGAAGCTGGCGGTCGGGGTACAGCAGGTAGCTGTTTTGGTCCTGCCGGTAGAGGCGGCTGCTTTTTAGTGCAGCCAGCAGCCGGATGGAGGCTGCCGGGCTGAGGGTGGCCGTACTCAGTACGGCCACCTGCCCTTCCAGCATTTCGTACAGCTGCCGTATGTGAAGCTCATCCTGGCGAACTTCCATGAGGTTGTAGGAATGGTAAAGTCCGTCGGGCCGTTCGTTGGCGCGTATGCTGTGGTCGAGGAATGCACAACAGATGTCGATAAAGGCATGTACTTCCTTGAGGGAGAGCTGGCGTTTTTTGCCCGAAAAACCTCGCTCGTACACCTGCCTTCTGTACCGGCTGCCAGCCTGCCCCAGTTCGCTCAGTATGTTCATGCGCTGCCTGGGAGAGAGGGGGCCACTGAGCAGCTTAGTGTGTGAGTGAAAGCATACATAAACCGAGTCGAACAGTTGTGCCAGTTCTTCGGATATGGGAAAATAGGCCTTGGGGCTTTGAGCGAAGAGCTGCCGGCAGAAGGCCAGGTAGCGGCGCAGGTAGCAGAGGGTAACCATGCTCACCCCGTAGCCAACCAGGGCATTGTTGGCGTCGTTCCATTCGGGCCGCTGGGTGTTCATCCATATTCCGCCTTCGGGAATGAAATTGGAGAGCTTGGTGAGGGCACTCAGCAGCAGTTTTTCGGCCAGGTTTACCCGCTGGGGTTGCCCGTTTTGGTCGGGCAGCAATTTGCCGTCGGCACCGGTTTGCTGCACCCGTTGTTCAATCTGTTTGGCCAGGGCTTCATCAAAATCAATGGTGTGGTGGGGATCGGCCAGCAGGGCCTTGAAGTTTCGTATTTTGTAGGGCACATTGGCAAAGACAAACATTTCCTCTGTAAGGAAAGCGGCCAGCAGGCCGGGGTGGAAGTTTTGGGAAATTTCCATCAGCTTGAGCAGGTAGATGATCTGATGGTCGCCCCAGTAGCCGATAAACGACCAGGGGTCGGCGGGGTCGGTCACTTCCCAGTCAATGCCCTCGCGGGTAATGCGGTAGGGATTATAGCCATCGGGAGTAGAGGCATTGACAAATTTGCAGATGATGCTTTCGGTAAACTGGGGATAGGAAAGGCAGAGGGCTTCCCAGTTTTGGAAGATGTCGCGCCAGTTTCCCTGGTAGTTCAGTATTTTTTCGCCCTGCTCGCCCCGGATGTCGATGGAGAAAAAATTCCAGGGGCGGCTGGGGTCTCCATGCCTGCGGCTGAAGGTGAGTGGTAAGTACTCGTAGCAGAGGCGCAGCAGGTGGGGGTCTTGCTGCTGGGCAGCCCGTTGCAACAGTTCATTTAGCTGTATGGTGGCGGGCAGGCCCTGCAGAAATGCCAGGTGGCGGCCGGCCACCTGGCGGTTCCAGCTGCGAATAAAGTTGAGCAGGTCCTGTTTATCTATTTGGTAATGGTGGTCAAAAACGCCCCCTCTCATGAGGTTGAAGAGTACATTGGAAAAATGGCGGGTGTTGGAAAGGCGGTCGTGGGTCAGCTGCAGGCCGTCGGCGCTGCCTACAATGCGCCGCAGGTTCTTGCTGCCCTGCTCAATATCTGCTTTGAGCGCTTCGAGCAGGGCATGGGGCGTTTCCAGGGCCTTCATGAGCAGGGCCACGTCGTTCATGCTTTGATCCACCTCGGCCACCATGTACCAGCTTTTTTCTTCTGCTGGCTCAAGTTGCAGATGGGTGTGCAGAAAATAGGCGCCTCTTTCGGCCCGCACATCGGTTTCTTCCTGCAGACTGCCTCCATTGCGGAAGTTGTCCAGTTGGGTGGCGGAAAGCAAATACAAGGGTTGGGGCAGTCCTGCCGACCACACGGTAGTGGCTTTGAGGGCCTCGCTGGGCTCGGGCCTGTCCACCAGTATGGAGCTGAGGGTGTAGAGTCCCAGGCCGCAGCTTTTTTCCAGCTCGTTTTTCTTGTAGGCGTCCACCAGGGTGCTCAGTTCGGTTTGCATGCTCAGGTTTACCCCATAAGGCAGCAGGTTTTGCATGCCGTCGAGTAGTTCTATGTGCAGGGGCGACTCGCCCAGGTTGTGCAGCATGCTGCGCTTCACCAGGCCGTATTTGTCGCTGCTTTCCCATACATAACAAAAGCGGCATTGCAGGGCCTCATTGATTTCCTCAAACATCAGCTTATGGCCCATCACGTGCTTGTAGAGGTTTCGTCTTACCGGATAAATGCCCTGCATGCGTAGGGAAAAGGGCTCCCAGAGGTAGCGTTTCCCATTTTGATGGACGAAAAATATGCTCTTGCTGCCCGTAATCTCCTGGGAGTCATGGATTTTGTCATCGGTGTAATAGGGAAAGAGGGCATGGTGGGGATTTTTGCGCCCTGCGGTCAGGGCTCCATTACTGGAAATAAAGAGCCAGTGGTCGGCCGGGCTCACAATGCTCATGAAAAAGGGACGCATGAGGTCGTAGTCCGATATGCAGTAGAAAGGCTCGCCTGCTAGCTGCACAAAATCGCCCCTGATGTCTGCCAGGTGCAGTTGGCGGGGAAGCTCCCCCATATAAACGGGTATCTCAGTTGTCATGCTCACAGCCATTGAGTTGAGGGTTTGTGAAAAAACAAAGGTTTTATGTAACTATTCAGCACCCTCAGGGTGAAAAAAAATGTTGTAAGTTGCTCATTTTCAATGAAATGCACTAACCACCTCCAACTCCTCCTTGAAAAGGAGGAAAGTTCTCCGGGGCAGGCGGCGCAGCCGCCTGCGAACCTTCAACTCCCCTCCTTAGGCCTTGTGCGAGCGGCGTGGCAGGGATAAGGAGG
>RFHT01000665.1 GCA_003696835.1 Bacteroidota bacterium | reverse complement strand
TTGCGCAACCGCAACCGCAACCGCAACCGCAACCGCAACGCAACCGCAACCGCAACCGCAAACGCAACCGCAAACGCAACGCAACGCAACGCAACCGCAACGCAACCGCAAACGCAACGCATCGAATCGCGTTACAACAGCAGCAAAATGGAAAAATACAAAAACAAATACCGCATCCCCTCCGCCCGTGCGCAATGGTGGGACTATGGTTGGAACGGGGCGTATTTTGTGACCATCTGCACCCGGAACAGGGTACATTATTTCGGGGAAATCCGGGGCGGGAAAATGGTGTTGTCACCAACGGGGGTCATTGCGGATATTTTGTGGCACGAAATCCCACACCATTCGCCCTTTGTGCAATTGGGCGATTTTGTGGTCATGCCCAATCATGTGCATGGGATATTGGTTTTGAATAAACCGCAGGGGGGGGATGGAAATGCGGGGACGGGTGAAACGCGGGCGGGGGCGGATGGGACGGATGGGACGGGGACGAATGGGACGGATGGGGCGGATGGTGTAGAGACAGGGCATGCCCTGTCTCTACACCCACCACGTATCGCCGCCCCCACGGACCGGCCATCATCCAACCCGGTGGCCGACCCGGCAGACGACCGCACCATTGGTCAAAAACGGTTTCAACAGATTGGAAAAAACACCGTTTCGTCCATTGTGGGGTCCTACAAATCGGCGGTCACCAAACACGCCAACCGTTTGGGGTTGGAAAATGGTAGGCAGCCCCGTTTTCACGATCACATCATCCGCAGCCATGCGGAATATCAACGCATCTCAGATTATATCATCCGGAACCCCGTCAAATGGCAGGAGGATAAATTCTATTCAGCATGAGCATCACCACAGTAAAATACCTCTGAAACAGCCTGGGTGCAACCACTAACCGGGCAAGGCGGCCACAGCCCAGGCAATGCATCCGATTACCTCCCCTCCCGGCCTTACCAGGACTCGTCGAAATGGTCCAGTTCTTCGAGGCAGTGCACCAGCAGGCTGATGCTGTGGAGCACATCGGACTTGTGGCACATTTCTACCACCGAATGGATGTGGCGGGTGGGCACCGACACACAGCCTACGATGGCGCCTTCGCCGGAGCGCTGAATGGCACCGGTATCGGTGCCGCCGCCGGTGAGCACCTCCCGCTGGTAGGGGATGTCGTACTTGTGGGCAATGCTTTCCATAAAGCGCAGCATGCGGCTGTCGGTAATCACCGAGGAGTCCATCACCTTGATGGCCGTACCTTTGCCCAGGGAGGTAATCTGCTCGTGGTCCTGGGCGCCGGGCACGTCGTTGGCAATGGTGGTATCCAGGCCAAAGCCAAAGTCGGGATTGATGCTGCGGGCAGCAGCCTGGGCACCCCTCAGCCCCACCTCCTCCTGCACCGTGAAGACGGCATAAAAATCATAAGCAGGCTGCTGCATCTGGCGCAGGGCTTCTATGAGCACATATACACACACGCGGTTGTCCAGCGACTTGGTGCACACCGTTTCGCCCAGCTCCACCAGGTCGCGCTCGCGCGTCACCACATCGCCTACCGATACCAGCTCCTGGACCTGCTCGGCAGGCAGGCCAAAATCGATGAAATAGTCGGCAATTTTCGGGGCCTTTTTGCGCTCCTCGGGCGTCATGATGTGGATGGGCTTGGAGCCCATCACGCCCAGCAGGTCCTGCTTGCCGTGTACAATCACCCGCTGGGCCGTGAGGGTTTTGGGGTCAAAGCCTCCCAGGGTGTGAATGCGGGCAAAGCCGTTTTTATCTATATGGGTGATGATGAAGGAAATCTCGTCCATGTGGGCCGCGGCCATGACCTTGCGCTGCTCCTTTCCCTTTTTGAGGGCAATGACATTGCCCATCTGGTCGATGCGCATTTCATCTACATAAGCTTTAATTTCGCGCATGACCATCTGCCGGATTTGCTCCTCCCTGCCGGGTGCACCCGGTACCCGGCAAAGTCGCCGGAGAAGGTTGGTGTCTAATTTCATGAAAATTTGTTTATGTTTGAAGCAAACAAGGTAAGAGGAAAACGAATAATTTGAAAAGAATTTTATGGATCATTTTAATTTAAAACGCTTGTCGATCTTGAAAATTTACTACCTTTGCGCGATATGAATCCTGTTTGGCAAGCTATTGCAACATTTCTCTTACGCAGGCGAGTAATCATACTCCTGATCCTGGGCGTCCTGACGGTATTTATGTGGAGCGTGCGCGGCACAGAAATTTCGCACGACCTGACGCAGGTTATTCCCATGAACGACAACGAACTGGTCGAATACCTCAACTTTAAGAAAGAGTTTGGGGAAGACGGCAATGTGATGGTCATTGGCATACAGGGGCCATTTTTTGAGCTGGATTTATTCAATGGTATCTATGACCTGGTAGAAAAAATCAAGCAGGTAGAAGGGGTGGAAAATGTGGTGGGAATCACCGACTTATACACGGTGGTGGCAGACCTGGAGGATGAAAAATTTGAAGTGCAGCGCCTGGTCAATCAGAAACCCAAAACCCAGGCCGAGCTGGACTCCATCAAACAGGTCATTCAGGACATGCCCTTTTACAAAGGGCTGCTCATAGACGGGGAGATGCAAACCACCCTGGTGGCGGTGTCCATTGTAGATACCTTCCTCAACTCCAAAAGAAAGGTAGAAGTATTTGACCGCATACTGGAAAAAACCACCGCTTTTGAAGACCAGTTTGACCTCAGCTTGCGCTATGCAGGCTTTCCCGTCATACGCGTAAATGTGCACAAAACGGTGTCCAAGGAGCTGGTGATCTTCCTCATTCTGGCCCTGGTGGTGACGGCTATTACCCTCTGGCTGTTTTTCAAATCCATTTATACGGTCATTTTTCCCATGCTGGTGGTGGGAGCGGTCATCATTTGTTCGCTGGGCATTATTGGTTTGTTTGATTACAAAATCAGCCTGGTAACGGGGGTGATTCCGGCTTTGATTACCGTTATCAGTATTCCCAACTGTGTATATCTCATTACCAAATACCACATAGAGTATCGCCTCAACGGCAACAAGCTCAAATCACTCATTCTCGTCATCGAAAAAATCGGCATTGTCACCATCATGACCAATGCCACCACGGCCGTGGGCCTGGGCGTGCTGGCCTTCACCGATGTGCAGCCCCTCAAGGAGTTTGGCATCGTGGCGGGCCTGAGTGTGATTGCGGCCTTTTTTATCTCTGTGCTGCTCATTCCCATTGTGTTTAGCTTTCTGCCGGCTCCCTCTACTGGCCAAACCCGCCACCTGGACCGCAAGTTCCTGGGCATTTTTATCAATTTTCTCGACAAAATTGTACACCAAAACCGCTGGGCCATTTACGGGGTAGCCATCCTGATAGCGGCTGTCTCTCTTTACGGCATGAGCAAAGTACTGCCCATTGCCTACATTGTGGATGATATTCCCCAGGACAGCAAGGTGCTGCAGGACATGCGCTTCATTGAGCAGCATTTCAATGGGGTACTGCCTTTTGAAATACTCATAGACACCAAACGGAAAAACGGGGTGCAGCGCCTGAGCAACCTCCAGAAGATTGATGAGCTACAACAAAAGCTGGCCGAATACGACGAGCTTTCCCGATCCATCAGTGTGGCAGATGTGACCAAATTTCTGCGACAGGCTTTCTGGGGGGGGGATCCGGCCGATTATAAGCTGCCCTCCAGAAATGAGTTTAACCTCATTCGTTCCTACCTGCTCAACACGGATTTCAACCCCAACAAAATTGCCAAAACCCTCACCGACTCCCTCATGCAGAAAACCCGGGTGTCGGCTACGGTGCGGGACATTGGCTCGCTCAAAATGTACGAGCTGATAGATTCGGTGCAAAAAGACATCAACGCAGTTTTTGATACCAACCGCTACGACGTACAGATCACCGGCACTACGCAAATATTTATGCGGGGCAATGAGTACCTCATTCATAACCTGCTCACCAGCCTCGTCATTGCCTTTGGGGTCATTGCCGTGCTCATGGGCCTGCTGTTCCGCTCGGCCCGCATGGCCATGATCAGCCTGGTGCCCAACTTCCTGCCCCTGGTGATGGTGGCCGGCGTCATGGGCTATCTGGGCATTCCGCTCAAGCCCTCCACGGCTCTGGTTTTCGGGGTGGCCTTTGGCATTGCCGTGGATGACTCCATCCACTTCCTGGCCCGCTTCAGGCTGGCACGCAGGCTGGGCGACTCCGTGGGCAAGGCCGTATCCAACTCCTTCAAGGATACGGGTGTGAGCATGATTTATACCTCTATTATTCTGTTTTTTGGCTTCGTGATCTTTACGGCCTCTTCCTTTGGGGGCACCAAAGCCCTGGGGCTGCTCACTTCCATGACGCTGGGTATCGCCATGTTTAGCAACCTGGTGTTGCTGCCGGCTCTGCTCATTACCTTTGCTCCCACCCACGAGCGGGTAAGGTCGCGAAAAATCCTTCGCCGCAACAGCGACAAAAGCAGCGAAGCCGCTGCCTGAGGCAAGTAAATAACAACCCAGCCTTATTCACTTGCGTGTTCCGGAGGTACCGGCCTTATCCGGCATGCATCAGCGCTTCAATTTCTTCCACTTCAATAGGGATGTTTTCCATCAGGTTTTTGGGCCCATCTTCGGTAACGAGTACGTCGTTTTCCAGCCGTATGCCCAGCCCCTCTTCGGGAATGTAAATGCCTGGCTCCACGGTCAATACCATGCCCGGCTGCAGGGGCAGGTAGCGGTCGGCATTGTCGTGGGTGTCCAGGCCCAGGTGGTGGGAAGTGCCGTGCATAAAGTATTTCTTCCACGGCTTTTCATTTTTTTTGGCTTTTTGAATGTCTTCCTGTTTGAGCAGGCCCAGCAGCAGCAGTTCTTCCTGCATGAGCAGGCCCACTTCCTGCTGGTAGTCCTCCAGGCTGGTGCCGGGCAGCAGCTTTTGGGTGGCCTGGCGCAGTACGCGCAGTACAGCTTCATATACGGCTTTTTGCCGTGGGCTGAAGCGCCCGCTTACCGGAATGCTGCGGGTCATGTCGGCCGAATAATGCCCGTATTCGGCTCCAAAATCCATGAGCAATACCTCGCCTTCTTTACAGCTGGCATGATTTTGCACATAGTGCAGCACGCAGGCATTTTTGCCCGAAGCGATGATGGTATCAAAGGCGGGGCCGGTGGCGCCGTTTCTCAAAAACTCATGGACAATTTCGGCTTCCACTTCATATTCTTTTACCCCGGGCTGCACAAACTTCAGCACCCTGCGGAAAGCCTGCTCCGTAATCTCGCAGGCCTTGCTGATCTGTATGAGCTCTTCGGGCTGCTTGAGCATGCGCTGGCGACGCACAATGGGGGCTGCGCGCAAAAGCTGGTGGGTGGGAAACTCCGCCCGGAAACGCTGCGCCAGCCGGTGGGCGGCCGTTTGGGTAAAGCGCCGGCTGCGCGCCTGTTCGTTGATGTCGAGATAGATGCCCTCAACCAGGGAGATTACCTGATACAGTATGCTGTCAAATTGCTCGTAATAAAACACGCTCTCTACCCCCGAGGCTGCACGGGCTTCTTCCTTGGAGTACTTCCAGCCTTCCCATATTTGTATGTCCTTGCTGGTTTTGCGGATAAAGAGCACTTCTTTCCACTCCTCACGGGGGGCATCGGGAAAAAGCATGAGCAGGACCTCCTCCTGGTCGATGCCGGAGAGGTAATACATGTTGCTGTCCTGTACAAAGCGGTAGTGCCCGTCGGCATTGTTGCTCAGCAGCTCGTTGCTGTGAAAAAGGGCGATGGTATTGGGCCGCATCTGAGCGGCAAAAGCACGGCGGTTGCGCGCAAAAAACGCTTTGGGTGGGGCAATGTATTTCATCTGAATGGTTTAAGCAGGCCAAATGCAGGAAAAAAATCAGGCAAATACAGTTCCTGAGGGGGTATTTGCTTTCTGAAGGCAATATGAGAGGAAAAATTTTGAAAAAAAAATTCCAGGTGTATTGCGCTCAAATGATAATTATGTAAATTTGCATGCCCGTTACATACAACGGCATTCTGACCCATAGTATAATTGGCAGTACAGCGGATTTTGGTTCCGTTAGTCTAGGTTCGAGTCCTAGTGGGTCAGCTCTTTATGTTACCACAGGTAAAAATATACTCGGGTTCAGCCTCCCGATATCTGGCCGAAAAAATCGCTGACTTCTTCGGCTCCCAACTAGGGAAAATCGATCTCATCCGCTTCAGCGACGGCGAAATCCAGGTATATTACCAGGAATCTATTCGCGGCTCTGATCTCTTCATCATCCAATCCACCTTTTCGCCCTCCGACAACCTCATGGAGCTGCTGCTCATGATAGATGCAGCCAAACGCGCTTCAGCCAACCAGGTGGTGGTGGTCATGCCCTATTATGGCTATGCCCGCCAGGATAGAAAGTTTACCTCCCGCGTGTCTCTGGGCGCCAAGCTGGTGGCCAACCTGCTCACCGCCGCCGGTGCCGACCGCATCGTGACCATGGACCTGCATGCAGGCCAGATACAGGGCTTTTTCGACATCCCCCTGGACCACCTCGATGCCTCGGCGGTATTTATTCCTTACCTCAAGTCCCTCAAACTGGACAACCTCTGCATTGCCTCTCCGGATATGGGAGGCTCCGACCGCGCCAGAACCTATGCCAAAAGTGTGGACGCTTCCCTGGTGGTGATCGACAAGCACCGCGATAGGCCCAATGAGGTGGCTTCCATGCAGGTGATTGGGGAGGTGGAAGGCAAAAATGTAGTGCTGGTAGATGACCTCATCGATACGGCTGGCACCCTGTGCAAAGCTGCCGAAGCCGTGATAGAGAAGGGGGCCCTCTCGGTGCGCGCCATTTCTACCCACCCCATTCTCTCGGGCCCCGCCTACGAGCGCATAGAAGCCTCCCTGCTGGATGAAGTTGCCGTAACTGATACCATTCCCCTAAGAAGAGAAATACCCAAAATCAAGGTCATCAGTATTGCCTCCCTGTTTGCCAAAGCCTTCCGCAAAATTCACCACCACGAGTCCATCAGTTCCCTCTTTATTTAGCCGGAGGAAAGACAGGAATCTAGAAAATTATGGGGATGAAATAGCAAATGTGCCCATCCTTTCCGACCTTTGTGCCATGCAATCATTGCTGCAAAAATACAACGTAGCTGGCCCGCGCTATACCAGTTATCCCACCGTGCCATACTGGGAGGCCGCTGCTTTTTCCAAAACTGCCTGGCTGCAAAGCATGCAAAGAGCCTTTGAGGAAAGCAACGAAAGCGAGGGCATCAGCCTCTACATCCACCTGCCTTTTTGTGAAAACCTGTGCACCTTCTGCGGCTGCCACAAACACATCACCAAACGGCACGAGGAGGTGGAAGCTCCCTACATAGAGGCGGTGCTCAAAGAGTGGGAGCTGTACCTGCAACTGATGGGCAGCCCGCCTTCCATCAGAGAGATTCACCTGGGCGGGGGCACCCCCACTTTTTTTTCTACCCGGCATTTGCGCATGCTCATAGAGGGCCTGCTCAAAAAGGCCGTGCTGCGGCCGCAGCACGAGCTCAGCTTTGAAGGCCACCCCAACCACACCAGCCAGGAGCAGCTCCAATGCCTGTACGAGCTGGGTTTTCGCCGCTGCAGCTTCGGCGTGCAAGACTACGACCCCATTGTGCAGCGCACCATCAACCGCATTCAGCCCTACGAGTACGTAAAACGCGTAACTGAATGGGCACGCGAAATAGGCTATACCTCCGTATCCCACGACCTGGTCTTTGGCCTGCCCAAACAACGCATGCAAAGCATCGTGGATACCATCCACAAAACCAATACCCTGCTGCCCGACCGCATCTCTTTCTATAGCTATGCACACGTGCCCTGGATCAAAGGCGTGGGGCAGCGAGGCTTCGACGAAAACGACCTGCCCAAAGATGCAGAAAAACGCGCCTTGTATGAAAAGGGCAAAGAAATGTTTGCGCAAATGGGCTATGTGGAAGTAGGCATGGACCACTTTGCCCTCAAAACCGACAGCCTCTACCAGGCCATGGTCTCCGGGCGCCTGCACCGCAATTTTATGGGCTACACCTCCGGCAAAACCCAGCTCATGATTGGCCTGGGCATGTCGGCCATCAGCGACAGCTGGTACTGCTTTGCCCAGAATGTGAAATCGGTAAAGGATTACCAGCAGCAGCTGCAGGCCGGGGAAATCCCCGTCTTTCGCGGCCACCTCCTCAATGAGGAAGACCTGGTGCTGCGGCAGCACGTCCTCAACCTGATGTGCTATTTTAAAACCTCCTGGAAGGAGCCCGCTAGGTGGGTGCCCTTTTTGCAGGGCGTAGAAGACCGCCTGGCCGAAATGCAAAGAGACGGCCTGGTGAAGCTGGAAGAGCAGGGCGTCAGCATTACGCCTCAGGGCATCCCCTTTATCCGCAATGCCTGCATGGCCTTTGATGCCCGCCTGCAGCGCAACAAACCCCAGACACAAATATTTTCAAAAACCGTCTGATTTTCCCTTTTTCAGATAATTTTATGTATATTTGCCGCCACATTTAAAAAATCAGCCAATAACCAGAAATATCAGATGAAAACGACAGAGCTAAATGCCAGCCTTCGTGAAGAGACCGGAAAGCGCGTGACCAAAGCCCTGCGCAAAGCGGGCAAGATTCCCGGTGTCATTTATGACAACAGCGCCGTTAAGCATATATATGTAGATGCCAAAGAGGCCCGCAAGATCGTTTATACCCCCGATACCCATATCGTTAAGCTGAACGTGGACGGTGAGGTGGTAGATACCATTGTGCGGGAAATGCAGTTTCACCCCGTGAAAGAATACGTAGAGCACATCGACTTTTTAAGGGTAACCGACGAGCGGCCCGTAGAGGTGGTGCTGCCCGTAAGGCTCATAGGGGT
>RFHT01000664.1 GCA_003696835.1 Bacteroidota bacterium | reverse complement strand
GGCTGGGCGTACTGGGACTGCCGCTGCTACTGTGTGCACAGGTGGATACCAGCAAGGTGCAAGCAGCCCCGCCGGCACCGGTATTTGTACCCGTTGACAGCTCGCTGCACCAAACCCTGCCCGGACACATTCCCCTGCAGGACACGGCCTCTGTGGCTGCGCAGCTCGTGGACACTACCCGCCGGCAAGCCGAAAGCTCGCCCCCGGAGCAGCCCGATGAGCGCCCCCACTGGCAAAAGCTGCTGGTGGCAGGTAAACGCCCTCCTTATGACCCCAAAGTGGCCTGGCAAAGAAGTCTCATATTTCCCGGATGGGGACAGATCTACAACAAAAGCTACTGGAAACTGCCCATCGTATATGGCGGCTATGTTGCACTGGGCTTTTACTACAACATACAGAACCAGCGCTACCAGGACTTCCGCAGGGCCTACCTCTACCGGGTGGATAATGACCCCAACACGGAGGACACCCAATACGCCGGGGCCACCAACGACAATGTGCGCCGCGCACGCGACGCCGCCCGCAGGCAGCGCGACTATGCCATCCTATACATTGCGGGCTTTCACCTTTTCCAGGTGGTGGAGGCCTTTGTAGATGCCCACCTCAAAAACTTTGATGTGTCCGAAGACCTCTCCTTCAGAGGAGAGCCCGGCAGCATAGAACTGCACCTGCCTGGCAATCAGGTGCAGCACATTCCTGGCATCAGCCTGAGCATAGGATTTTGACAATAAACCAATATATTTTCTCCATACCCTTCAACCCTTGATTCACCATGAACATTGCGCTTTTAGGCTACGGCAAAATGGGCAAGGCCATTGAGCAGGAAGCCCTGCAACGTGGCCACCACATCAGTTTCAAAATTGACCTGCACAATTACGAACAACTGCAGCAGCTAAAGCCGGAAAATACCGATGTAGTGATAGAGTTTACCCATCCCGATAGCTTCTGGAACAACCTGCAGGCCCTGCTGCCCAAAGGCATCCCCCTGGTGAGTGGCACCACCGGTTGGCACCAGCGCCTGCCCGAAGTCCGCCAACTGGTGGAAACACAGCGGGCGGCATTCATGTACAGCTCCAATTTTTCCATAGGCGTAAACATCCTTTTCATCCTCAACCGTCGCCTGGCGCGCCTGATGAACCGCTACCCGGAATACGATTGCTTCATAGAAGAACAGCACCACCGCCACAAGGCCGATGCCCCCAGCGGCACCGCCCTCAGCCTGGCTCAGGACCTCATCGACCGGCTCGACCGCAAGACCACCCTTGCCACCCATGCCTTGCTGCACCGGGCACCCCTGCCGGAGGAACTATCGGTGGGCTATGTGCGCAGCGGCGAAATAGCTGGCCGCCACCGGGTGTGCTACACCTCCGAAATCGACACCCTCACCATCGAGCACCACGCCCACCAGCGCCGGGGCTTTGCCCTGGGGGCCGTCATTGCCGCCGAATGGCTAAAGGACAAGGGCGAAGGCTTTTACGACTTCGGGCAGCTCTTTGAGGAGTAGGGGCAGGTGACAGGATGCAGGATGCAGGTGACAGGTGACAGGTGACAGGTGGCAGGTAGCCGGTTGCCGGTTGCCGGTTGCCGGTTGCAGGTTGCCGGTTACAGGTAGCAGGTCTCGGGATGCAGGTAGCAAGTAGGTGGCAGGTCAACATTAATCAGGGATTGCCACTGCATCCTGCATCCTGAATCTTGCATCTTGCATCCAGCATCCTGCATCGTTCACTCCTTTGGGTGCTTGTGCAATTCAGGGAGAATTACGTATATTTACCCATGCAAACCTAAGGCAGGATTGCCTTAGAATGAGGCACCAACACCTGTAAGATGCCGAAGTTGTCATGCGTTCAGATCAATATAAAACTGCCATAGAAGAAGTGCTGATGCGCATTCCTCAGCTGGAAAAAGCGCTGCAGGGTAGCAATTGTCCCCGTGAAAAGCGTTTCCTCAACCGCTCGCTCAAATCCCAGGAAAAGCGGTTTGAACGCATGATCCCCTACCAGCACCGCCGGGCCCTGCAGGCCTTGTGTGACCAAGTGGGCGTAAGGGGCGAATTTTTCTAAATCTTCTCAAACACATAGCCGTCGGAGCTTTCTTCCTCAAAGGTTTCGTACTTGAGTAGCTTCATATTGGGCCATAGCTGCAATAATTCGCCTTGCTGCAAACAAAAGCGGGCAGGAAAGCCCGTACGCTGGGCGTGCAAGAGGTTGTAGGTGGCAAAAAACAGCCGCCCGCCCGGCAGCAGCAAGTCTGGCAGCAGCGCCATTATTTCCGGCTCCGGCTTGTAGCGAAATACCAGCAGATTGTGGTACTGCCCCAGTGTGGCCACCTCTGCGGGCTGGCTCAGATCGGCCTGTATGCTGTGCAGCTGCAGGCCCTGCTGCCGGGCATAGTGCTGCATGCGGCTCAGGCCCTGGCTGGCAAAATCCACCCCCCAAACCTCATGGCCCAGCCCTGCCAGCAAAAGCGCGTGCCGCCCGTCGCCACAGGCAAAATCCAGCACCCTGCCGGGGCGCAGCAGCCCCAGCTTATCGCGCAAAAATGCTTCCGCTTCAGGCGGCGGGCCCTGCCGGAGGCGATAGCGCGCATTCCACTTATGTTGTTGGGAGTTTGACATGATTCAGAGGTTGAGTTCTTTGTATTGAGGAGCGGGCCTGGCCAAGCAGCTTCCCTAGCCCCGCGGCTTTGGGGAAATCCCTGGGCGCTGCGTAGCGGGGGTTCTGCTGGTGTCTAAGTCTGGCAGGTGCTGCTTGTTGTTTGTTTCCAATTGCTGTATTCTTTACTTTTTTTCAAAAAAAAGTAACAAAAAAACTTGTCGCCTCAATACCAGCCACACGATCCTCCCCAGTTCCCGATGAGGCGACAGGGCCAACCCTCCTGGGTAGTCACGCGGGCGCCCGGCTACGCCGGGGTGGTTGCGAGCTGATGGCTTCCAGTCCACCAGCTCGATTAGGGGCTGCTGCGTAGCGGGCTTCTCTCTGGTACCCAAATCTGGCAGGAGATGTTTCAATTTATTTCATAATTCACTCATTTTCAATGGATTAAATCAACCACCTCCAACTCCTCCTTGAAAAGGAGGAGAGTTCTCCGGGGCAGGCGGCGCAGCCGCCTGCGAACCTTCAACTCCCCTCCTTAGGCCCATGCGCG
>RFHT01000091.1 GCA_003696835.1 Bacteroidota bacterium | reverse complement strand
TGCCACCTCCCCCCAAAGCCAAAAGCCGCCCCGGAATGGAAGCGGCTTCTAGCAATCGAAAGACTAAAAACATGAGGGTAAAGCGTGCACACCTTAGTCGGTGAAATCGGTGTGGTCCCAGTCGGTGCAGCGGCCCGTGCGGTGGCAGCGGCAGAAGTGGAGTAAGCGTAGCTGTTGCCTTCTGTTTTCTATGGTAACGATACGACCACCGCGCAATTCTACCTCATAAGGGAATACCAGTATGGGGTGTCCGTCTCTGGGGCCGTGGTGCTCATACCAGGCGTGCAGCAGGCGGTGCAGGGCCTGTGGGCCATCCACTTCGTGGCGGTCGCCATTGGGCAGCTTTACCGTTACGGGGAATACCAGGCGGAAGCAGTTGGGCACACCAAAGATGGCCGGGTGGCGGTGCCCGCGGCAGTCTCTGCGCAGGGCGAGCTGGTCTTCTTCATTCTCTACCGTTACCACCGTGCCGTCGGGCAGCTCTACTTCGTAGGGGAAGGCCAGACGCGGGCGGCCGTCAACAGCAGAGTCGTGCTGATGAATCCAGCGGTGCAGCAGGCGGCGCAGGGCCTGGGCGCTGTCCACCACTACGGAGTCGCCGCGGGGCAGTACCACCGTTACAGGAAACAGGATGCGGTAGCAGTCGCGTACCCCCATGGGCGGGCGCGGGCCGTTCTGGCGGCAGTCGCGCACGATGTCGCGCAGGTCGCTGCGGTCGGTAATGGTGGCGGTGCTGCCGTCGGAAAGCATCACGTCATAAGGCATGGCAATCTGAGGCCGACCCTGGGCACTGTCGTGGGTTTGGCGCCACTCGTGCAGGATGCGCCGCAGCTGCTGGGCACTGTCGGCAGTGGCCGTGCTGCCATCGGGAAAATTGACCGTAACGGGATACACCAGCTCGAAACAATCATTGATCCTGGGAGGTCTGTGGCGGTTGTCGGTATCCACAGACTCGTACTCATAGTCATCCCCCACGTCCAGGGCATCGCCTATAACGTCCTGGTTGAAGGCATCCTGGATCTGGGGTACAAGGTCGATGGTGTCGCAGGAGCTCAGCATCAAGCTCAATCCAACTACCATCATCAGGCTAGAGAAGATCTGGTTCAAACGGTTTGATAAGAAGCGCATAGTTATTTTGATGTTAAGCGTGAATAATTTTTCCGTGTTCAACCAGTAAAGACAGGCTGCCTGGGTTTGTACTCAATTTTTTTTTAAAAATTTTTTGGGCAGCGGGGGAGAAGCTTTGTTAATTGAGGGGGAAGCCTGATCGGATGCACACCCTCAACTGTGATATCATCATCGTAGGCCTGGGGCCAACGGGAGCCGTGCTGGCCAATATACTGGGCGCTTATGGCTGGTCGGTGGTGGGCATAGAGCGCGAACCGGCGCCTTGCCCCACTCCCCGCGCCGTTCATTTTGACGATGAGACCATGCGCATTTTCCAGTTTGCGGGCCTGGCTGCTGAGATTGCCCAAACGAGTGAGCCCTTCCGGGAGATGGAGTTTGTGCAGAGTGCCCGTCACAAACCCCTTGCAAGGGGCCTGGTAGGTACGCAGGATAAGCGCTATGGCTATCCCGGGGCTTTTTCGTTTCATCAGCCCACCCTGGAAGCACAGCTCCGCCAGGGGCTGAAGCGCTTTGAAAATGTGCATACCTGCCTGGGCTATGAAGTGCATGAGGTGCAGCAAGATGAACAGCAGGTGCAGGCATTTGCCCACAACCAGGCGGGCCAGCGCATCAGCGTGAGGGGAAGGTACCTGGTGGGCTGCGATGGGGGGAAGAGTTTGGTGCGAAAATCGGCGGGCTTGCCCTTAACCTCTGCCAACTTCGACCAGCCCTGGGTGGTGGTGGACTGCAAAACCCGCTCGGGCCAAAAAGACCCCACCCTGCCCCGGCTGCACCGCCAGTACATCAACCCCCGCCAACCTGTGACCTACATTCCCCTGGCAGGGCCCTACTACGAGTGGCAGTTTATGCTGCTGGAGGGCCAAGACGCTGCGGCCGCCACCGAGCCGGCCTATGTGCAGGAGCAGCTGCGCCCCTTTGTGGACCTCAGCAGCATGGAGCTCGTTCGCGTTGCCTGCTACCACTTTCATGCCCTTTGGCTGGAACAGTGGGTCAAAGGCCGTATCATCCTGGCGGGCGATGCCGCCCACCAGATGCCCCCTTTCCTGGGGCAGGGCATGTGCTCGGGCATACGGGATGCCGGCTCGCTGGCCTGGCGCCTGGATATGATGCTGCGCGGTACGGCCACCGAAACCCTGCTGCACAGCTACCAAAGCGAACGCCTGGCCCATGTAAAACACCTCATCAAAGGGGCCATGTTTTTGGGGAGCATCATACAGACCCGGCAGCCCTGGAAGGCGTTTTTGAGAAATAACCTGCTGCTGCGCCCCACCAACTACTTTCCTGCATTCAAACGGCTCGTCACCGAAGCAGCCAACCGCAAACGCCCCCTGGAAAGGGGCCTGATCGGCAGGCACCACAAAAAAATTGCCGGGCATTTGTTCATTCAACCCGAAGTAGCCCTCCAGGGCCAGCGGCAGTTGCTGGATGAATACCTGGGCAGGGGCTTTGCCGTTCTGGCCAGGGCTCCGCTGCCCGCTGCCGTACATGCGCGCCTGCAGGCGCTGCTACCCGGCGGAGGCAGGGTGCTGACATTTTCCGGCCAGCAGCAGGCACAACATGCACTGCACGACT
>RFHT01000663.1 GCA_003696835.1 Bacteroidota bacterium | reverse complement strand
GTGCTCACCAAAGCCTGGCAGTACAACGACAATACCGAGTTTGAAACACCCCTGAGCGACCGGGTAAGCACCTACCCTACCCTGCTGCAGGCCTACGAAAGCATGGACCTCAGCCTGGTGGGAGATGCCGGCATAGATGTGAAGCTGGACTACGACCTGGCCCTCAATTTCCACCTGCGCCTCAATTACAGCCTGCAGGATGTGGAGAACAAAGAGGCCTTTGTGCGTACCGTCGAGCAGGGCATAGAGCGGAGTGTGAGCTACTGGGATTTCGTTCGTGGCACCACCAACCGCGGCCCTGCCAAAAACATTGCCCTGGGCCTCATGATGGGCATTACCTATTCTTTTGAATAATAAGCTTGCAGCTCTGCTCGTTTATCCACATATTGCATATCTTCAAAATACCTGATGCCGTCAGCTCTTTTGATAAATGAAAAATTAATGTACAATTTAGCAACGGCCGGGAAGCAAAGCTACGTTAACTTAGTTGAAATCTGGTGATTGCTTATTTACACGGAAAGATTGCCCAAATTGACCCGACTTATGTGGTGATAGATTGTGGAGGCATAGGGTATCAGGCAAAAATTTCGCTTACGACTTACAACCATATACGGGAGCAGTCCAGCGTGAAGCTGCATACGCATTTGCAGGTACGTGAAGACGCCCAGGTGTTGTATGGTTTTTACAGTTTGAAAGAAAAGGTGCTCTTTGAACAACTGATTTCCATATCAGGCGTTGGCGGCAATACCGCTATTATGATTTTGTCCAGCATGCAGGTGGACGATTTTTACCAGGCTATAGAGGCCGAAGATATACAGAGCCTCAAACGCATCAAAGGCATAGGTGCCAAGACCGCAGGCAGGATTTTGCTGGAACTCAAGGACAAAATAACATGGGAAGGAAGCGACGGAAGTACAAGTGGAACCGCAGCCTCTATTGGGCAGAAAAAACTCGAAGCGGTAACGGCCCTCTCCAACCTGGGCTGGAGCAAATCTGCCATGGAAAAACGCGTAGATCAGATCCTCAAACAGCATGGCCCGGAAATTTCCGTAGCGGATATCATTAAATTTGCCCTCAAGAATCCATGAAACTGTTGGATGTGCATTTATTTTATCCTTTTCCGTCCCGATATATTTACTAAGTTTGTAGCCCGATTTTGTATCATTCTTAATATTATCAAGTAAACAGCCTATGACACAGACCTTTACTCATAAGTAATACAAATCAGTGATTACTTAATTGTAGTAAACCAAAAACGTAAAGCTTTGTCAAACTTCAGCATTGCATGCATAGTGGCAGCATTCAGTTCGATGTTTTGGGCTGGCACAGATGCAACTATCGAAGAGGCTTGCTTAGAATCACAGGCTGTCGAATCGTACCTCGCTTCAACTATACCGCCCCACGTGGCCGTTGTGGACACCCCCCGTACCAAAAACCCCAACGACCGCAGGGGTGATCCCACTACGCAGGAGTACGTCACACCTTTGTACCTGGGTAATCCCCGCAACCTGCAAACTACCTTTGAGCTGAGAGATGACCTCTCCGGATACGATATTTATGAGCGCATAGGCAAAATTGATATACGCCCTCCTTCACATATTTCCTTTGAAGACTACCAGGAGTACCGCCGCAAAAAGATGATGGAGGATTACTACCGGCAGCAGGCCATGCAAAGCAATGAAGAGCTGCGCAAGGGGCTGATTCCCACTTTTGAGCTGGACCAGATTTCGGATATTTTTGGAGGTGGCACGGTAGAGATACGCCCTACGGGTTTTGCTACCCTGGACTTTTCGGTGGATCACAACCGCACCGACAACCCCTCTCTGCCTTTGCGGCAGCAGCGGGTTACAACCTTTAACTTCGACCAGCAAATCCAGCTGGGGATCATTGGTCAGATAGGGGAAAAAATGCGTATCAATGCCGCTTTTGACACCCAGGCTACCTTCGACTTTGACAATGAACTCAAACTGGAGCACACCGGAACGGAGGACCAGATTTTACAAAAAATAGAAGCCGGCAATGTGAACCTCTCCCTGGGCAACTCCCTGATTCAGGGAAGGCAAAACCTCTTTGGGCTGAAAACAGAGCTGCGATTCGGGCCCATCAACGTCACGGCGGTGGGCTCTACCGAGCGGGGCAAGGTGGAGTCTATCAGTGTAGCAGGTGGGGGCGCCATTGAAACGCCTTTTGAGAAAGAGGCCAGCGAATACGACATGAACCGGCACTTTTTTCTTTCACATTATTTTCGTGCCCAGTATGAGCGCGCCCTGGCCAACCTGCCCATTATCACTTCCTCGGTGCGCATCAACCGCATACAGGTATGGGTGGTACAGGGTGGCTCCACCCAAAACAACCGCAATGCCGTGGGCCTGCTGGACCTGGGCGAGGGCGCCTTCAGCGCCCCCAGCGGCCGCGATACCACGGCCCTCTTCAACCGAAACTCCATCACCATTGACGGGCGGGTGCGCTTCCCCGACAACAACGCCAACGACCTCTACCAACGCCTCATTGCCGACCCGGCTTTTCGCTCGCAAACCAGCACGGTTAATGCCCTTACGGGGCTGGGCCTGCAAAACACCCTCGACTTTGAGGTGGCCGGTAACATGCGCCTGCTTCAGGAAAATGAATACACCCTCAACCCCCAACTGGGATATATCTCGCTCAACACCCCTGTGAACAACAACCAGGTGCTGTTTGTGGCTTATAACTACACCGTTAACGGCCAGGCTTATCAGGTGGGTGAATTTTCCGATGATGTACCCGCCGACGGCCTCAACTCCAACGTGCTCTTTACCAAAATGCTCAAGCCTTCGGTTACACGGCCCCTGCATCAAGGCAAGAAGTACCCTGCCTGGGACCTCATGATGAAAAACATCTACAACATTGGCTACGGGCTGGAGCGAGACGGCTTTTTCCTCGACATCAAATACGAATCGGGTACCAGCGCGGGCAAGGTCAACTTCCTGCCAGAGGGCCGCATTGCCAACAAGCTGCTCATTCAGGTGATGCAGCTCGACCGCCTCACCAACCACACCTCTCCCGGACCCGACAACTTTTTTGACTTCATTGAGGGGCTCACCATCATTCCCGACCGGGGGCAGGTGATTTTTCCTGTACTGGAGCCTTTTGGGTCTCACCTGGCGCGCCAGCTCAACAACCCCAACGACTCGGCCAACTATGTGTTTCAGGCCCTGTACGACGACACCCAGCAGGGGGCCATTCAGAATTTCCCCCACCTGAACCGCTTTACCCTGGAGGGTTACTACCGCTCTTCCAGCAATTCGGAGATCCCCCTGAACACCTTCAACCTGGCCGAGGGGAGTGTAATCGTGTCGGCCGGCGGGGTGCCCCTGATCGAGGGGCAGGACTACATTGTGGACTATTTTGGGGGAAAGGTGACCATCATCAACCAGGCGGTGCTCACTTCGGGCCAGCAAATAGATGTATCCTACGAAAGTTCTTCCCTCTACAACATACAAACCAAAACTCTGCTGGGGGCAAGGGCGGAATATGCTGCTGCAGAGGATTTCCAGATTGGGGCTACCATCCTCAACCTGCGCGAACAGCCCTTTAACCAAAAGCAAACCCTGGGCGATGAACCCATCAACAACACGCTTTGGGGACTGGATGCCAGCCTGCGAAAGGATTCTGATTTTCTCACCAAGATGATCGACCGCCTGCCCCTGATCAGCACCAAACAAACTTCCAGCATACAGGCTTCGGGAGAATTTGCCCAGTTTATTCCCGGCCAGCCCAAAATTGTAAAAAATAGCAACGAAAGGGGCATCGCCTACATAGACGATTTTGAGGCAGCCAAAACGCCTTTCAGTTTACAGGGGCAGCTCCACTGGAAACTGGCCTCTTTCCCTTCGGGCGGCAGTGTGCCCGACCCCACCATACCCGGTGATTCGCTTTCGCCAGGTTATACCCGTGCCAAGCTGGCCTGGTACCAGATCGACCAGGCCTTCTACCAGGGCCGGGGCTTTAACATCAACTTTCCCGAAGAGGACCTGGCCAATAACTACACGCGCAGGATTTCCCCTTTTGAGTTGTTTCCCACGGCCAGTCGCGCCTTTGGCAACACCATCCAATACACCTTCGACCTGCACTACCTGCCCGCCGAGCGGGGGCCCTACAACTACCAGACCAGTCCTGATAAGATTGATCCCCAGGGCAAATTCACCAACCCTAAGGAAAACTGGGCTGGTATTATGCGGGAAATTGATGTAAACAATGACTTTGAGGCTACCAATGTGGAATTTCTCGAATTCTGGCTTATGGACCCCTATATGGATGCGACCAACCACCAGGGAGGACAATTCTATATTGATCTGGGCCTCATCAACGAGGATGTGCTGCCCGACCAGGGCCTCAGCCGCGAAAACGGTCTGCCCCGCAATGCGGATGACACCCTCAACATCAACCGCACGGCCTGGGGGCGCGTGCCCTTTGGCAATCCCCCGGTGAATGCATTCAGCAATGACCCCGAAGAACGAAAGTTTCAGGATGTGGGTCTCGATGGACTTAATGATGAAAACGAGCGTACCTTCTTTCAGCGCTACCTCGACCAAATGGCAACTGTGCTGCAGGGTGGCACCTCTTCGCCGGCCTATCAGCAGTTGCTCAAAGACCCCAGTGCCGATAACTTTTTGCACTTCCGGGACGACAGCCTCGAAGCACAGGGCCTGGGCATACTGGAGCGCTACCTCAACTATAACGGGACCGACGGCAACTCGCCCGTATCGGACAACAACAACCGGAATTTTACCATACAGGGATCACAGACACCCGATACAGAAGATATTAATGAGAACGGCAGCCTGAATTTTGCCGAGCAGTACTGGGAGTACCGCATCGACCTCAGCCCCAATGCCCTGCGTCCGGGGCAAAACTTCATCATTGATGAAATTACCAGCCAGGTTCCCGTTGACGGTTCTGGTTCCCAAACGGTAGAAGTGACCTGGTATCAGTTTCGCATCCCGCTCAAATCGGGCAGGCCAGTCAATGGTATTGGGGATTTCAAGTCGATCAGCTACATGCGCATGTACCTCACTGGTTTTGAGGAGGAGGTAGTACTGCGTACCACGGAGTTTCAACTGGTGTCCACTCAGTGGCGCCGCTATACCGAAAACCTCGAAGAGGACGCTCCCAGTGTCAACCCGCCTGAGCCGCCTTTTGCAGAGTTTGAGGTGGGCAGTGTGAGCCTGGAAGAAAACAGCGAAAAACAGCCTTTCAACTACGTCTTGCCGCCCGGCGTGCGCCAGCAGGCCATCAACGGCAATACCCAGGCGGGCTTTTTGCAAAATGAGCGTTCGCTGGCCCTGAACGTGTGTGGCCTGGAAGACGGAGATGCGCGGGCCGTGTTTAAGACCCAAACCCTCAACCGGGATTTTCGCCAGTATGAGCGCGTGCGCATGTGGGTACATGCCGAGGCCGACAACAACGGCATCACGCCGGCCAACTTCGATGAAGTGGGCGATGCCTACATCTTCCTGCGCCTGGGCCTGGACAATGACTTCAACTACTACGAATACCAGATGCCGCTTACGCCCTCCAACCCCGGCCTGAGCGCCAACGACCCGGCCAATGTATGGCCCGAGGAGATGAACATAGAGCTGGCGGTGCTGGCTTTTGCCAAATCGGCCCGCAACAACTCTCTCACCGGGCCGGGCAACCGCTTTGAGTACTTCGACCCCGAACGCATGCCCGAAGGCCATCGCGTGATTGTGAAGGGCACGCCCAAGCTGAGCGATGTGCGCAACATCATGATCGGGGTGCGCAACCCCAAGGACCCCAGCGGCAGGCCCATCTGCCTGGAGGTATGGGTGAATGAATTGCGCATGACCGACTTTAACACCAAAACCGGCTGGGCTGCCAATGCCAACCTGGACCTCAAGCTGGCCGACCTGGGCTCAGTACGGGCCTCCATGTCGTACCGTTCGGCGGGTTTTGGCCCCCTGGAGCAGCGCATCACGGAGCGCTCTCAGGAGGATGTACTTCGCTACGACATTGCCGCCAACCTCTCCCTGGACCGCCTTTTCCCCAAAAAATGGGGCCTGCAGCTGCCGGTGTATGCCACCTTTGGGGAGCAGTTTGTCAACCCCGAGTTTAACCCCCAGGAGGCCGATGTGAGCATCGATAAGCTGGTGGAAGGGCGCGGCCGTGAAGAGGCCAATCAACTGCTGAGAAAGGTGCAGGACTACACCCGTACCCGCAGCATTTCCTTTAACAACTGGAAAAAGACCAAAACCCGGGAAAGCGGAAAGTCTTATCCCTGGGATATCTCCAACTTTGACTTTACCTACGCTTACAATGAACAATACGCCCGCAATGCCATTATAGAAAAGCGCTTTACTACCCAGCACCGGGCGGCCATCAATTACCGCTACAACTTTCCACAGGTGCTGTGGGAGCCTTTTAAGAACATGAAGCTCAAAACGCCCCTTTCGCAGTTCAACTTTTCGCCCCTACCCACTTCGCTCACCATGAGCGTGGCCGGCGACCGCCGTTTTGAGGAGCGCATTATGCGGCCTACCAGCCAGTTTGGGGGGGCGGTGGACCCCACTTATTCCAAGGACTTCCTCCTCACGCGCAATTACAACCTGGTGTGGAACTTTACCCGCAACCTGCAGTTTAGCTTCAATGCCACCAACACCTCGCGGGTGGATGAGGTAAAGGGATACTGGCGTGACGCCACCCAGCGCGAGCGCGACTCGGTGGGCACCTTGTGGGAAAATTTGCTGCACTTTGGCCGGGACCGCATCATTGCCGGCGACTTTGAGCGCCAGCACGAAAACCTCATCAACATGGGGCGCACCACCAATTACCAACACAACTTCAATGCGGCCTATCAATTGCCATTTTCGGCCTATAAGCTCACCGACTGGATCAACGGAACGGTGAATTACTCGGGTAGTTTCCGTTGGCAGCAGGCGCCCGAAATTGTGCGGGGCATACAAAATACCGATACCACCCGGGCCATTGGGGGCACCATTGCCAACACCCAAACCCTGCAAGCCAATGCCCGTCTGGACCTGGGCAGGCTCTACCGCAAGGTGGGCTTTTTGAAGAAAGTGCTGGACAAGCAAAACAACCGCCAGCAACCGGGCCGCCAGCTGCCCGGGCCGCGCGTACCCCAGCAGCCTCAGGCTGAGCAGGACACGGCCAAAAAGGAAAGTAAATTCCTTAAAGCCCGCAAATGGGTGGGGGGCGAACTGGTGCGCATCGCATTCAGCGTACAGAGCTTTGACGTATCCTACAACATCAACGCAGGCACCATTTTACCCAACTACCTGCCCAAAACAGATAATTTTGGCCTGGATTTTCGCTATGAAGACCCCTTTGGCAACAGCACCCGCTCGCACCTGCCGCCTACCCTGGGCTTTGTGCTGGGCAGCCAGCGCGACATTCGGCAGATAGCCGCCCAAAACAACTGGATTTCGCGCGATACCACCCTGGCCAACCTCTTCATGCAAAACTGGAGTGAGCAGATCACGGCCCGAACCTCGGTGGAGCTATTCAAGGGCTTTCGCATTGAGCTCTCGGCCAACCGCAGCTTTACCCAGAACGACAGTGAGTTTTTCCGCTGGAATGAGCAGGAGCAAACCTACAGTAGCTTTGACCCGCTGAGAAATGGCAATTTCAGCATGTCTTATATCTTCATCGGTACCACCTTTGAAAAGAATGAAGACATTTCGCCCTCCTTTGAGCGCTTTTCATTCAACCGCCACACGATTTCCCGAAGGCTGGCCCAGGAAAACCCCAATGACTTTGTGCTGTCTCAAACCGGCCTGGTGGACGGGGAGTACGAAAACGGCTACCTGGGCGACAACCCCGACGTGCTCATCCCTTCTCTCATCGCAGCTTATGGCATTATTGATGCGGATAAGGTACAGCTTTCCAATTTCCCCAAAATTCCCCTGCCCAACTGGAGCATAGACTACAACGGCTTGTCCAACATCCCGGCGCTCAAAAAGGTGCTCAACACCATTACCATCCGCCATACCTACCGTGCCTCCTACACCGTAGGCTCCTTCAACCTCAACCTCTTTGCCTCGGAACTGGCCGGCTACCCCGGCGCGGTGGATTCGGTAGGTGTAACGGGCAGTGGGGTGCGCATTGAAAACTACGAACCCATCAACAATATACAGGCCGTGCAGATCACGGAGCAGTTTTCGCCTTTCCTGGGCTTCAACATGAACTGGAAAAATGGCCTTACTTCCAGCATAGACTACAAGCGGGGCCGCACCCTTACCTTCAGTACGGGTAACCTGCAGCTCACTGAGCTGCGCAACCAGGACCTGGCTGTTTCGGTGGGCTTCCGCAAGGACAGGCTCAACTGGAACTTCACCCTCTTTGGCAAGGACATTGAGCTAAACAACAGCATGAACGCCCAGCTGCGCATTACCATGCGCGACACCCGCGAACGAAACCGCTCCCTGAGCTTCAGCGCCAACAACCCCGAGCCGGTGCTCAATTACGGCTATACCCGGGGCACCCTCAACTGGATCATTTCACCTTCCATTGACTATGTGGTGAATACGCGCATCAATGTAAAGCTCTTTTTTGAGCAAAATATCAACCGGCCTTTTGTTTCCAGTTCCTACAACACTTCCTTCTCCAGTGGGGGCGTGCAAATTCGCTTTACGCTGGCCAATTAAGGGGGTACAGGGCGGGCAACTGCTGCTGCAAGCAAACAGGTTGAAGGCGAAGGCTAGCTTTCGCCTCCAACGGCTTTTTCAGCCTGAATGTGCTTCTCCCTTTCCATTCATTGAATTATTGTTTATTATTACCATGCAAATATGGCTGCGCTCTTAATAACTTAGAAGGGTGTTCTCACTAAAGATTTGCTATTCCAGACCGTCCACGCCTGCCAGGGTGGTTGGGCTGAGCTCACATACATCAGGATGGAACAGTTTAATTTTTTTCACCTCTCCATTTTTATTTCACAATGTGTACTGGTGGCAGCTGTGTTATTGTTTCTGTTTCGATTGAGGACCGTGATGGGCACGGGCTTGCTGTTTGTTGCTCTGGGGGTGTTGCAATACATGCAGGTGTTTTTGGCCAATAGTCTGTACGTTGAGCTGTTTCCGGGTATCATGGTTTCATCTGGCTCGGCAGTATTATTTCCGGCCACGCTCTTTACCGTTTTGATCCTATATTTGCGCGAGGGAGCCCTGGTTACCCGCACCGCCATTTATGCCATTGTGGTGGCCAATATGCTCCTGTTTCTGTTGCAGTTCACCCTGTGGTACCACATCGACCACCCCTCTGTGTATAATCCTTATCACCTGCCTGCCAACCTCTTCACTTCCAATGCCCGGGTGTTGATAACTGGTACCCTGCTGTTGTTTGTGGATGCCGTGCTGGTCATTGTACTGTATGAATTTTTTTCCCGCCTCAGCGGGTTGTTGTTTTTGCGCATCTTGCTGACCATGGTAAGCGTGCTTTCATTTGATGCCATCATGTTTCCTATAGGTAGTTTCTGGGGAACGGAGCGCATGCAGGAACTCATTATATCGGGTTTAGTATCCAAGTCGGCAGCAGCCGTTATTTATACCTTGCTGTTTACTACCTACCTCTGGGTTTTTGAAAAGGGGGAAATGGCTGCAAGGGGGTCTTTTCGCGATGTCTTTGCCTTGCTTTCTTACCGGCAAAAATTTGAAGTGATGCAGCAAACTCGTAAAAGAGAACAAATGGATGCCGAAAAAGCCATCCAGCAGCGACAGCAATTCATTGAACACATCATACACCTGAGCCCGGACGTACTCTACATTTACGATTTGTTGGAACGCAAAAATGTATTCAGCAACAACGGCATCCAAAGCATGCTGGGCTACAGCGTGGAAGAGATCAAAGCCATGGGCGACCAGCTCATTCCCACCCTCATGCATCCTGAGGATTTTGCGTATTATCTCGAACATACCCTGCCCAGGTATGCCGGACTGAAAGACGGAGAATTTGTGGAGCATCAATATCGCATGCAAAACAAAAACGGCCAGTGGCACTGGTTGAACTGCAAGGAAATCATTTACCAGCGTACGGACGAAGGTGAACCGGCACAAATACTGGGGGTTGTACACGACATCAGCAAACAAAAGGAGGCCGAGCTGGAGCTGAGTAGCTACAAAGACCAGCTGGAAAAGCTGGTAAAAATACGTACTGCTGAGCTGGAAGAAGCCAACAGGGAGCTGGAAAGTTTCAGCTACTCTGTATCGCACGACCTGCGTGCTCCCCTCACCCGCATGGACGGCTTCAGTAAAGCCCTGCAGCAAGCCTACGCCCACCAGCTGGAGGAAAAGGGCCTTCACTACCTCAGCCGCATTCGGGCCTCCAGTCAGCAGATGGCGGCCCTGATAGACGACCTGCTGCTGCTCTCGAGAATTACCACCCAGCAAATCATTAGACTGGAACTTGACCTGGGCGACATTGCCCAGGACATTCTCAAAAAGCTGCAGGATGCCCATCCACAGCGCAGGGTGGATTGGCAAATCGGACAGGACCTCACCACCTGTATGGACCCCCGCCTGGCCAGGCTGATGATGGAAAACCTCCTCTCCAATGCCTGGAAATACTCCTACAATAGCTCACCAAGCATCATTGAAGTGGGCAAATGCCTGAAAGAGGGAAAAGAATGGTTTTTTGTAAAAGATAATGGTGTTGGATTTGACATGCAATATGCCCACCAGCTGTTTGCCCCTTTTCAGCGGCTGCATGCTGCCACCGAAGTGGAAGGTTCCGGTATTGGACTGGCTACCGTCAAGCGGATCATTAGTAAGCATGGAGGTCAGATTACGGCCGAATCGGAGCCGGGAAAAGGAGCCATTTTCTTTTTTTGGTTACCCATATACGATGCTCAGCATGAATGAAAAGCGCATTTTACTGGTAGAAGACAATCCCGACGACATCGAACTGGTGCAGATTGCCCTCTCCAGCAAGCGGATTGTCAATCACCTGGATGTGGTTACCGACGGAGAAGCCGCATTGTCCTATTTATTTTACCAGGGAATTTACCAAAACCGCAGCCCCAGGGTCCACCCCACCCTCATATTGCTGGACCTGCAACTGCCCAAAGTGGACGGCCTAGAAGTGCTGCGGCAGCTACGCGCCCATGAGGCCACGAGCATGCTGCCCGTGGTGGTGTTTACGTCCTCCAACCAGGAAAAGGACATCCGCCAGAGCTACGAGGCTGGTGCCAACAGCTACATACAAAAGCCCGTGGATGCCGACAAATTTGAAAAAGCCATAGCGGAGCTGCAGCTGTACTGGCTCATTCTGAATGAGCCTCCACCGGATTCTGGAATTCCTCCGCAGGGGTATTGAATCTACCATTTTTCCTCTATATTTGCCCCTCAATTTGGCCATTAGAATATGAATCACCCCAACAAACGCGTGGCCGTAGGCGGCATCGACTGTGGAAGTGAGCAGCTTTTTCTCATCTCCGGGCCCTGCGTCATTGAGACGCCGGATGTGATGATGCGTACAGCCGAAAAACTCAAAGAAGTATCGGAAAAGCTCCGCATTCCCCTCATTTTCAAGTCCTCCTTCATGAAGGACAACCGCAGTTCCCTGGACTACTACCTGGGCCCCGGGCTGGAAGAAGGGCTCAGGATACTGGAGCAAATCAAGCGCGACTTTGGCTTTCCGGTGCTTTCAGACGTACACTTTCCTGCTCAGGTAGCCCCTGCAGCTGAGGTACTGGACGTAATTCAGATACCGGCCTACCTGTGTATGCAAACTACCCTGGTGGTAGAAGCAGCCAAAACGGGAAGGGCCATCAACCTCAAGCACGGGCAGTTTCTGGCGCCTGACAACATGAGCAAGCCTGTGGCCAAGATTGAGCAATGTGGCAATGAGCAAATTCTGCTCACCGAGCGGGGTTATACCTTTGGGTACAACGACCTGGTGGTGGACCCCCGCAGTTTTTACCACCTGCGGGCCACGGGCTATCCAGTCATTTTTGACGTTACCCATGCCATTCGCAAGTACGGCATTCCCAGCGCCAATCCAGAGGGAGGGGCGCGCCAATTTTTGCCCGTGCTGGCACGGGCGGGAGTCGCCGCCGGAGTCGATGGCCTTTTTATCGAAACCCACCCCCAACCTGAACAAGCACTTTGCGACGCAGCCAGCCAGCTGTGTGTGTATGATTTGGAAGCATTTCTCAAACCCCTGCTGGAGCTGCATCAGGTGGAGGTACATTACAGAAATCAATAACAATCTTTATGGAATTATATCTGGATTCGGCCGATTTAAAAGAAATAGAAACCGCCTTTGAACTGGGTTTTCTGGCCGGACTGACTACCACTCCCACCTTCATGCACCGCCAGGGCATCAAAGACATAGACGCCACCATCCTCCAACTGGCCGGCATGGTACCCGTGCTTCAGATTGAAGCACTGGGCAATACGGCAGATGAGGTCTGCCGGGAGGCTTACCGCCAGCTGGAGCTGGGACTGGACCCTGCCAAAACGGTATTTAAAATTCCCGTCTCGCTCGAAGGCGTAAAAGCCTGCAAACGCCTGCGCGATGAAGGAATACGGGTCAACATTCACCTGGTATATACCCTGCAGCAGGCCTATATGGCCATGGCAGCCGGTGCCACCTACATTTGCCCCCTGGTAGGCAGGTTGCAGGACCAGGGCCACGATGCCCTGAGCCTGGTGCGCCAGTGTGTGGAAGCCGTCAACCATTACGGCTACCCCAGCAAAATCATGTTTTCCTCCGTGCGCCATACCGAGCACGTCAAAAACGCCCTCACCATGGGCGTACATACCATCGCGGTTCCCTGGCGGGTATTGAAACAATTGCCCCAGAACCACTTTACCGACATTGGTACCCGCGAATTTGCCGAACATACCCGCCTGCTGACCCTAAGAGTGAAAGACATTATCCGGCCTGTAAACCCCACCATTGGGCAGGATGCCAGCATACTGGATGCGCTGGTGCAGATGACTGGGGCCGGCTTCGGGGCCGTAACGGTGGTAGATGAGGCTGAGCGGGTGGTGGGCATATTCACCGATGGTGACCTGCGCCGCTATATCAGCCAAAACGGAAAAAGCAGCCTGGAGCGCCCCCTCAG
>RFHT01000662.1 GCA_003696835.1 Bacteroidota bacterium | reverse complement strand
ACCTGGCGAAAATGGGTGGCGTCCTGCCGGCCGCTGCCACCGCAGCCGTTTGCATTGGCCGTACCCGACTCGGGGTAGCTGAGCACATAGCCCAGGTAGGTGGTGGTGAGCCTGGCATCGGCCTGGCCGGCGCGCTCTTTAATGGCTGCCGTAGAGGCCTGCCAGTTTTTCTTGTACTGCTCCACCAGCACATCCAGGTCCACCGGGTCGGCCAGCTTTTCCGACTGCCCCAGCAGACGCTGCAGGCTGGACTCGGAGGTGGTCACCATGCCATCGGCCAGCACAATGGTGGGCCGGTCCAGGGAGTAGGCATACATGTTGCCGCGGTTGTCGATCAGCCAGCCCTGGTAGAGCCGGTTTTCCTCATCGGCTACGTTTACGTGAAACATCACCGGCGGGGTGCTGTAGGCATTGAGGTAGTCGGCCCCGAACAGCTCTACGGCTTCGTAGGTAAAGGTTTCTTCGGGCTGCTGTTCGCAGGCAGCAAAGAGCAGCAGTGCAGCCAGTGCACAAAAGAAATGGGGGAGTCTGAATGCTTGCATGGAGGAGGGCATTAAAGGTTGTGGAAATCAATAGTTTGAGTTGATGAACAAGATAGGGAATAATTGGGAAATTTGAAAATTAAAATTTTCCTCACATCTCGCCCGGCACTACCTCTACTTTTTCCAGCTTGCCAGCCCGTATCACCCCCAGCGTGGCTTTTTTCCCTATTTGGGATTCGTCCAGCAGGCGGTGGAGGTCGTCTATGCCTGCCACGGTGAGCTCGTTGTAGCTGATGATCACATCTCCGGCCTGCAGGGCCTGGTTGTGGGCGGGGGTGTCGGCTTCCACGCTGCGGATGAGCACGCCCATTTTTCTGCTGCGGTTCAGTAGTTGGGCAATGCGGCCCGGCAGGCGCACGTTTTCTCCGGCTATGCCCAGAAATGCACGGCGTATCCGCCCCTGGGTAATGAGCCTGCTCACGATGTAGCTGGCCGTATTGGCAGCAATGGCAAAACAAATGCCCTGGGCCGGCAGGATCACAGCCGTATTAACCCCTATCACCTGCCCCCGGCTGTTGACCAGGGGCCCGCCGGAATTGCCGGGATTGAGGGCCGCGTCGGTTTGTATCACATCGTCTATGAGGCGCCCGGCCTGGGAGCGCAGGCTGCGGCCCAGGGCGCTGACCACCCCGGCCGTTACGGTATATTCAAAGCCGTAGGGATTGCCAATGGCAATGGCCAACTGCCCCACCCTCAGCTCGCGGGAGTTGCCAAAGGCCACTGCGGGCAATTTGTCTTCGGCTATGCGAATTACCGCCAGGTCCGTAGAGGGATCGTCTCCCACCAGGGTGGCGCTGTAGCTACGGCCATCGGGCAGGGATACCCGTATTTCTTCGGCCTGGCTCACCACATGGCTGTTGGTGACGATGAAGCCATCAGGCGTAAGCACAAAGCCCGAGCCTCCGCCTTCTCCGGGCCGCCGGCGGCGGCCCATGCGGCTGGCCTTTGCCTTCACCCGTATGTTCACCACCGAGGGGCTCACCGCTTCTGCGGCATGCACCACTGCGCGGGAGTAGGCGTCGAGCAACTGGCCCTCATCCTCCGGTAGGGAAGAAGAAGCGAAATTGGCGCTTTCCTCCTGGTTGACAAACTTCCATTTCATGGCTCTATTCTTTTATTAACAGACACCGCTTTAACAGGGAATGTGACAAGCGGCAGTTTTTGGGGGAATCATTCCATTGTTCATTTGACTTTCCTTATTTTTACTCCCAAAGCTATTTCACATGAAAATCTGGAAATTTGATGGGATACTGCAACCTACAGGCTGGCTGTGTCCCGCTTATGTACGGGTGGACGATGCGGGCATTATTCAGGCCATTTCTCAGTCGGTGATGCTGGATGAGGTGGAAGAGGAAACGGTAGATGGGTATGCAGTTCCCGGCTTCCAGAACGCCCATTCTCATGCCTTTCAGTACGCCATGGCGGGCCGGGCAGAGCGGCATAAAGGAGCGGACGACTTCTGGAGCTGGCGGGAAAAGATGTATGCACTGGCGCTGAACCTCAGGCCGGATCAGGTGGAGGCCATTGCGGGCATGCTGTACAGCGAAATGCTGCGTCACGGCTACACCCATGTGGCCGAGTTTCACTACCTGCATCACGATGCAGATGGCAAGCCCTACGCCAACCCGGCCGAAATGGGCGAGCGGCTGCTGGCAGCAGCCGCCCAAACGGGTATTCGCATCACCCTCATTCCCGTTTTCTACCAGCGGGGCGGCTTTGGGCAAGAACCCACTGCCCGCCAGCGGCGGTTTCTGTCGGCGGATGTAGATGCATACCTGCGGCTTTGGGAGGCCACCCAAAAAGCCGTTGAAGCCAGCCCTCATGCCCATATTGGTATTGGGCTTCACTCGCTCCGGGCTGTGGAAGCCACAGCCCTACACCAATGCCTGGACAGCTTACCGGCTCATTTGCCGGTACACATACACGTAGCCGAGCAACTGAAGGAGGTAGAGGACGCACTGGCGTTCTGGGGCCGGCGCCCGGTAGAATGGCTGCTACAGGAGGTGGAACTGGGTCCCCGCTGGCAGTTGGTGCATGCCACCCATCTGAGCGACGAGGAAGTAGTTGGCATTGCCCGCAGTGGGGCACAGGTGGTGCTCTGCCCCTCCACTGAGGGCAACCTGGGCGACGGGCGCTTTCGTCTGCAGGAATTTCAGCAGGCCGGTGGCCGCTGGTGCATAGGCACCGACAGCCACGTGGGCCTCAGCCCCCTGGAGGAGCTGCGCATGCTCGACTACAGCCAGCGCATTCACCACCACCAGCGCAATATTTTCCATAGCCCTACCCAAGCCGACAGCGGCACCTATGCATTCCGGCAGGCCTATGAGACCGGCCGAAGGGCCATGGGGCTGAGCCCGCATGCCTATTTTGAAGTGGGCCAACCCCTGGATGCCACGGTCTTTAGCACCCTGGCGCCCCTGCTGTACCCCTGCCCGCCCGAATTCCTGCTCTCCACCATGCTGTATGCTGGAGACAGCAATTACCTACTGGGCACCCTGGTGGCCGGCAACTGGAAAATGTACGCAGGCATGCACGAAAGCCAATTAGCTGTTGCCACACATTTTTGGAGATGTATGGAGGAGTTGGAAAAAATGTGCTAACTTAGGGCCTCTCCCAACCCTAAAGTGAATTAGATATGCTCAATCTCTCAGTGATTTTGGAAGACAGCGCCAGGCGGTATCCCCAGAAAACCGCATTCACCTTCATGGATACCAGCCTGAGTTTCAGTCAAATCAATGCTGCTGCCAACCAGGTAGCCAACGGCCTGCGCCAAATGGGCATTGAGCCCGGTGATAAGGTGGCCATCAGCTGCCTGAATTTGCCCTATTTTCCCATTATTTATTTTGGCATACTCAAAGCCGGTGCAGTGGTGGTGCCCCTGAGTGTGTTGCTCAAAAAAGATGAAATCACCTACCACCTGGAGGACTCCGACGCCAAGGCCTACTTTTGTTTTGCCGGTACGCCCGAACTGCCCATGGGGCAAATGGGATATGCCGGATTTCAGGAGGCCGAGGAGTGCAAGCATTTTTTCATGATCATGCCTCAACCCACCGACCCGCCTCCTTTTGAAGGGGTACAAACGCTGGGGATGCTCATGAAAGACCAGCCCACGACCTTTGAAACTGCAGCCACGGGTGCGGAAGATACCGCTGTGATCATTTACACCTCGGGCACCACCGGGCGTCCCAAGGGGGCTGAGCTCACCCACTCCAACCTCATGCTCAACGCGGTGGTGTCGGCGGACCTGGTGCGCTTCAGCAAGGAAGACCGCTACCTGATTGTGTTGCCCCTCTTCCACATTTTCGCCATGACGGTGCTCATGAATGCAGGCATTTACCGGGGTGCCAGTGCGGTGTTGTTGCCCCGCTTTGATGCCGAAGCCGTGCAGCAGTTGCTGCTCAAGCACAAAATCACGGTATTCGCTGGCGTACCCACCATGTACTGGGGCCTGCTCAATCACCCCTCCAGGCAAGAGGAGTTGAATCAAATATCGGAGCATCTGCGCATTTGCGTTTCGGGCGGCGCTTCCCTGCCGGTGAAGGTGCTGCACGATTTCGAAGCCAAATACCAGGTACCCATACTTGAAGGCTACGGCATGTCGGAAGGCTCGCCTGTGGTGACCTTCAACCAGTTGGACCAGGAGCGCAAGCCGGGCAGTATAGGCACGCCGGTGTGGGGCGTAGAGGTGAAAATTGTGGACGAAAACGATGAGGAAGTACCCGTAGGCGAAAAAGGAGAGCTGCTCTACCGGGGCCACAATGTGATGCGGGGCTACTACAAGCGCCCCAAAGCCAATGCCAAGACCCTCAGAGGAGGCTGGATGCATTCGGGCGATGTAGCCATCAAGGATGAGGACGGCTATTTTTACATCGTGGACCGAACCAAAGACATGATCATACGCGGCGGGCTGAATGTATATCCCAGGGAGGTGGAGGAAGTGATGATCAAACACGATGCCGTATCTCTGGTAGCCGTCATTGGGGTGCCGCATGAGCAGTATGGGGAGGAAATCAAAGCCTGCGTAGTACTCAAAGATGGCGCAAGTGTAAGCGAAGCGGAATTGAGGGAGTGGACCAAAGAACGCATTGCCTCATACAAATACCCCCGCGTCATCGAGTTTATGGATAGCCTGCCCATGAGTGCAACGGGTAAGATTTTGAAAAAAGAATTGAGGAAAATGGTGCAGGAACACTGATTCGTCTTTCTCGTGTAAATAACATTGCCACTGACGCCATGTGGGCATCAGTGGCAATTGAGGTTTGATAAGCGAGCTACGCCTTTCAGGCTTTGGCCGTAGTTGTAGCATGCGCCTGTATTACCTGGTCCAGCCAGGTGGCCAGGTGTGCCCCCAGCACCTGAGCTGCGTAATGGGTTTCGGCTCTTTTGCGGCCTTCGGCGGCCATGGAGGCGCGCTTTTCGGGTGCTTGCAGCAGGCTGCGCACGGCCTCGCCCAGCGCTTGCGGGTT
>RFHT01000090.1 GCA_003696835.1 Bacteroidota bacterium | reverse complement strand
GTATATTTGGATATGGGCTTCCAGCCAGAGGAGGCGCCACATCAAGCACTAGCCTGCAATGTCCGGCTGAAAAACTTCCTGTTTTGAGGGCATAGCTACAAAATTGATAGTTTTTGCCACATAGTTTCAAGCACATTAAACGTCCACAAGCGAACTTTGCACCATTCACACATACTTAAACACATACCCACATGAAACCCATCTGTTTACTTGTTATGCTGCCCATGCTGATGCTGGGATGTTCGTCCACCCAAAAAGCCACCCGGCTTTGGGGAGAAGAGCTATTTCAGTCATGGGTACACACTCATGAAGAAAGTAGCCCGGAACTCATGGTTTTCCGCCCTGCGGGCCACGACCTGCCACTATCGCGCAACCGCGAGGGCTTTGAAATCCGGAAAGACGGTACGTTTGTACACACTACCATAGGAAAAAGAGACTATCCCGAAACCGTAGAGGCACACTGGAAAGTCAAAAAATCCATTATGGTCGTTCAGCCTGAAAATGAAGGCCATGAAGCTTTTTCGCTTGAAATTGTTGAACTCGCTCCCGACCGCCTGGCTGTAAAAAAGCAGGCCTTGAGCAAGTAAGCCACCGTATCCGTACAGTAATCCCGTATGATGGGTGCTCCTTCCCGGCGGGAGGGAATACCTGTTCGCATTCACCTTTACACGTTTTAATTTAAACATCCATGAAAACAGCAACCCTTTTTTTCAAACTCATGTTGGGAGCAGCGGCTGTGCTGCTGCTTTCACCGGTCTTTGGTCAGCAGCCGTCTGACTTTAGCCACCGCATGCACAAAAAACAAGTTTCTTACACACACAGTACCATCAGAAACAAGTTTTACAAACCTCAGCAAGCTCTGACCCCCGCCTCTACGCCCGCCCAGCGGACCTGCTGGACCATGGAGGCCGAGGCCGATTTGAGGAAACGCTTTCCCGAATTGCCCAGCCTGGAAACCTTTGAAGCAGAACTCCAGCAAAAGATTCGGGAATACGAGGCTCAAAAAGCCGAAAGGGGCACCGAGGAAGTGATCACCATCCCGGTGATCGTACACGTGGTACACAACGGAGAGCCCGTGGGCCAGGGGCCCAATATTACCGCGGCTCAGGTGCAGTCCCAGATAGATGTACTCAACGAAGACTACCGGCGCACGGGTGCCGGTAGCAATAACCACCCCGCCGGGGCCGATGTGGAGGTGCAGTTTGCCCTGGCCCTTTTTGACCCCCAGGGAAACCGCCTGCAGGAACCCGGCATACACCGCGTCCAGGGGGGCCGCGATGGCTGGGATATGGACCCCATTCAGGAAGTACTCAAGCCCCAAACCCAGTGGGACCCCAAGCGCTACCTCAATATTTGGACCGTTGCTTTTGGCGGCGATGCAGCTCAGCTCCTGGGCTATGCCCAGTTTCCCTCCCTTTCCGGCCTGCAGGGCCTGCAGCAAAACGAAGGGGCAGCAAAAACCGATGGGGTGGTCATTCGCTACCAGTCTTTTGGCCGCACCGGCAATGTAGAGGCGCCCTACGATGGCGGGCGCACTGCCACCCACGAAGTGGGACACTGGCTGGGCCTGCGCCATATTTGGGGCGACGGCGACTGCTCTGTGGATGATTTCTGCGACGATACCCCGGCTGCAGGCCAGCCCAATTACAGCTGTGTGGAAATCAATACCTGCGGTGGAGCCGACAGGGACATGGTGGAAAACTACATGGACTACACCCCCGACGGCTGCATGAGTGTGTTCACCAATGACCAAAAAAACCGCATCCGCACCGTCATGACCAACAGTCCCAGAAGGAAAGAGCTACTTACCTCTACCGTTCACATCGACAATGGTGTACCCGTTGATGCCCCTGTGGCTGCTTTCGCCACCGATAAAGGTAATGTATGTACAGGTGAGAATGTGCAGTTTATCGATCAGTCGTCCAACAGCCCCAGTAGCTGGGAGTGGCGCTTCTTTGATGAAGCCGGAAACCTGCTCGGCACCTTCAGTGGCCAAAACCAACTCATCACCTTCAACGATCCGGGCCTTTACACCGTTGAGTTGAGCGTATCAAACAGCTCGGGAAACAGCACAGCCAGGGAGGAAAACTATATTGCTGTTTTGTCCAGCAACCTGGCCAATAACCTGTCCGAGGATTTTGAAGATTTGCAGGCTGCCCTCACCGACTGGGTGCTGTTCAACCCCGATGCCGACCGCAGCTTTCAGCTGGCAGATGTCAGTTCCTTTGGAGAGGGCAGCCATTCCATTGTGTTTGATAACTTTAGCACCGATGACGATCCCTCCGGGACGATTGACGCCCTCATTAGCCCGCGGCTGGATTTTAGCCAGGTGAGCAACCCCTACTTCTACTTCGAGCATGCCTATGCCCAGTTTAGCAGGGAGTTTTCCGATACCCTGGTGTTTTTGTACAGCCTCGACTGTGGCAACACCTTTGAAGCACTTTGGTTCAAAGGGGGGGAAGACCTGGCCACAGCCCCGCCTACCGAAGATTCCTTTGTACCCACTGCTGATGAGTGGGAGTGGAATCAGATTTCGCTTGGCTTCCTGGCCGGCCAGCCCAGTGTGCACCTCGTCATTGCCAACCTCTCCGGCTGGGGCAATAATCTCTACCTCGACCGGCTCATTTTCTTCAATGGAGACGACTTTGCACAGGGTCCGGCAGAACCTTCTTTTGGCACCGCCACCACGCGGGTATGTGCAGGTGACGTGGTGCAGTTTCAGGATTATTCGGATAATTTCCCCAACCAGTGGGAGTGGAGTTTTGAGGGGGGCAATCCCGCTACCTCCAACTTCCAGCATCCTTTTGTACAATACCTCACACCCGGGCTGTACGATGTGAGCCTCACTGCCCAAAACAACCAGGGCGGAAGCACGGCTGTAGCCCAGAATGCCATAGAGGTAGTGCCCCTTCCCAGTGTGGGCATACAGCTAAGCCAGCAAACTGTATGCGCAGGGGATGAGGTCACCCTCACTGCCACAGGCGCCGCCCATTATATCTGGTTTGACGACCGCAGCGGGCAGCCCGTGTATGAAGGAGCCAGCTTGCAGCTCACCCTTTTTGAAGGCAGAGGTTTTATTGTATTTGGAGAAAATGAATTGGGTTGCAGCAATGTGGCCCGCCTGAGTGTACCTGTAAACCCCGTTCCTGACAAGCCCTCCATTGATGTTCAGGGGGATGTGCTGGTGGCCAGTTCGGCTTCAGCTTACCAATGGTTTCTCAACGGCAACCCCATTCCGGGCAGCCAGGGTGGAAACAATGGCTCCTACCAGGTGCAGCAAAGCGGCACTTACAGTGTAGTCGTGTTCAATGCGGCGGGTTGCGGGGCCATTTCCGATGAAGTGTTTGTAGCTGCCACAGCTATTGACCGTCTGGACATCAGCGAGTCTGTCTTGCTTTACCCCAATCCCGTTACGGCCCGGCTTCAGATCAAGCTGCCGCCCATTGCCACCGGCCAGTGGCAGATGCAGCTCACCGATGCCCTGGGCAAGGCACTCATACCTTCCCGCAGGCTGCCTGCCGGCAGCCAGGAGGCAGAGCTAGATATGAGCCACCTCCCCCGGGGAGTTTATTTCCTGAGGCTGGAAAATGAAAGCTGGCGTGCAGCCAAAAAAATTGTGAAACAATAGGGAAAGTCTCATACCTATGGCTGGCCGTGCAGCAGCAGGCCGTATGTCAAGCTTAGCCTGCCGGCTTTGGAGCCGCGCAGGCTATTCTTTATACACCACTTCCACCACCGTCTGGCCTACGGCTTTGAGGGTTTCTTTGGAAATGGCATCAAGGTCGTCTTTATGGGTATGCCAGTATTCAAAAAAACCTTTCCCATTTGGCTGGTGAATAATATCGATGGCCGGAATAGAAGCCAGCACATTTACATACAGGTGGTCGTCCACAATGGCATCCGACTCCTGCATAATGAAATACTGCCCATAGCCGATGCGTTGGGCAGCATTCCACACCTTGTTCACCACCTGCCGGGCATAGGCCACCGACTGCCCTTCCTGATAGAAAGTGGCGTTGTGGGCGCCCACCATATCGAGGTTAATGCAGTAACGGGCGCGGTAACCGGGCTGGTG
>RFHT01000089.1 GCA_003696835.1 Bacteroidota bacterium | reverse complement strand
GAGCCGGTCGGCAATGATGGGCAGGAAGATTTCGCGCAGGTTTTCGCGCATGATTTTGTCGTACATGCTGCCCTCGCCCTTGCGGCGGGTATTGCCCTGGTGCTCGTTCTTTTTGCCTTTAGCCATTGTCCAAATATAGAAAATATCTGAATATGGCGGTAGTTGGAAGCCTCTTTTTATTGCTAAAAGGGCATCCTTTCTTGCTCCAGTAAGTAAGGGGCATTCAATATTCCCTATCCCTCTGCAAAAATTTGCTGATAATCATTGGTGATTTCCTCAGCGTGGGTGTAGAGGTTGAGGCTTACCCTTAGGGCTTTGAGCCCCTTTACCCCCGCCTGCGATTCCAGCTCCAGGCGCTCTATGGCAGGCTGCAGGTAGCCTTTGCTGGTCAAATGACTGATGTAAGAGTGGTATTCCTCTATGTCTTTTTCCTGGGTGTAAACAATGGCAATTTTCCCCGGTTGGGTCAGCCGTTCACGGGAGCCGGCTATGCGGGCTTTATCAATCCGCTTTTTGAGAATTTCATAGCGAAGGTTATAGGCACCGTCCACATCGAACTGTTTGTCATCGGTACGGAATCGGATGGTAAGGGGGGTAGGGTAGAGCAGAATGAGCTGGGCCACTTGCAGCGGCATGGGCAGTTGGGGTCGAATCTGGGCAGCCATGCGGGCCAGCTTGCAGGTAACGGCCAGCTGCCAGAACCGCAGCATTCTGAGGTGCCTGAGTTCAAATTGCTGCCAGGGCACCAGTGAGTCGCCCACGTACATGTTGTATTCTATGCCATCGGTTTGCAGCTTGGTAAAATAATGGGGAAATATTTGCTGGGCCAGCACCTGCTCCTGCTCCAGCACGGCTGCCAGGGATTCATTGAGCAGGGCAATGCTCTGCTCGTAGTCCTTGCGCCGTTTGTACACAATGCCCAACTCATCATCCAGGGCTGAGTGGTACATATTCACGATGGGTTCCAGCTGTGGATATTGCTGCTGAAGCTGCTCGAAGGCCGGCTCGATTTCCCGGTGGATAAACTCCAGCATGAGGGCTTCATCTCCTGAGCTGATGCCCGTTTCCAGTTTGATTTTAAAGGCCCGTATGCGTTGGTCCAGTTCCTTGAGCAGAGGCAGATGGCAATCAATACGGGCATAATGGATTACCTGCTGAGCCAGGCTGAGCTGCTGGATGAGGTCTGATTGGATAGCCGTATTTCGCGCCTCGGAGGAATTGCGCACATCTGTATTGCCATAGAGGGGATAAACCTGCCGGAACACAATGGGCTCCAGCTCGGCCTGCTGGCCACTTTCCAGCTTTTCGAGCAGCCTCAGACCTGCCTGGCGGAAGCGCCAGGCTACGGTGGGATGTATGGCCGTGCATTTTTCCTTAATGAGCGCCTGCACCTGGTGTTCCCGCTCCAGCAGGCTGCGCTCCATGGCCACAGCAAATAGGGGCAGCACCTCCCGCAGTTGTATGGTGGATACCGCCGAGAGCTGCCCGGGACGGCCCGTACCCAGCTCCAGCATGCCCACCAGTCCCTGCTCATTTACCAGGGGGGCAATCAGCAGGTTGCGTATGCCTCGCTTCAGCATGGCATTTTCCAGCTCGGTACGGGGCGACCGCCTGCCCAGGTCGTCCACAATCACCATCTTCTTCTGCTCAAAGACCTCCCGGTACAGCGGCTCTTGCATCAGGTCATGGGGGTGGGATGAAAAGGAGGCCAGGCTGTTCCACAGGTGCTTGCCGTAATGGTGTAGCGTATGAGCCTCAACCGATACAGGGAAAAAACCCAGCTTCAGGTCGGGTAGCCGCAGCAGGCTGCGTATCTTGTTGCGGATGTGGGTGCGGCAGCTGTCGGAAAGGAAAGCTTTGCGGTGCAGCAGCTCGTACTTGAGCTGAGAGCGTATTTCCGCTTCGGTCACTTCTATCAAATCCATCCAAACAAAGCCCTCAAACTCAAAGTTGCCCGGACTAAAATGCTTCAGCCATAGGGCCTCATTGTCCAGTTCATTGAGCAGCAGCTGGATTTGCGCTGCACTTAGTTCCCGCTGGCCGGTACAGTTGCATATTTTGGAAAAACGAGTGTTAAGGCTGGGTTTAAAAAAGCGGTCGAGTTGGGTGTGTTTGTCAGGAATTCGAAAAATCAGGCTGATCTCATTGATGATGTTGACCCCGTAGCATTTATCCAGAATAAAGCTGCAGGGCCATAGCAGCTTGTTTTGCATCAGCGCACTGTTGCGATGTGGGGCATAGAGGTGTAGTTCCCCCTCATTGGTGGCCATGAGTTCATCGAAGCCCGGAGTGGCATAAATGGTTTCAAACTGGTTGGGAGAAATGGCAGCGCTGATGCGCTGATGCCGCAGGGCAGGAGGCAGCAGGGCCGTCATCAGCAGCTCAATCAGCTCCCGGTGGGCTTCTAGTACGGATGCTTCCTCTATGGGCCGAAACAGCTCAGGGGCAGCCTGAAGCTGCTCGGCCACCCGCAGCGCCAGCAGTCCATCAATTTCATTGCCCTGCTCCAGAGCCGACTGCCAGTATGCAATCAAAGGAGCCAGACTCAGCCTGGCCTGAAACGGCAGCTGCTGGAGGCGCTGTGTCAGTTTGTTTTGCCTCCCTATGGGTTTATGAGTTGGTGATATAGCCAAAGTTGCTTAGCGGGTTTTACCTGCTGTCTTTGCATTGTACGTGTATGGCGTACAGGTGTTGGGCCGTTTTACCAGCTATTTGAAATAGACTTCAGTAGTTTGCTCACTTCATTTTTATAGTTCCTGCCTATGGGAAGCTCCTTGCCACCTATGGTAACCGAAATGGCCGAGTAGGCTTCTATTTTGTCGATGGCCACAATAAATGAGCGGTGGATGCGCACAAACTCCTGGGCTGGCAGCTTTTGCTCGGCAAAGCTGATGGTACGGTGTACAAGCAGTTCCTCTCTGAGTGTCTTCACCTTAATGGCGTCCCGCTGACTTTCAATATACAGGATGTCCTGTAGGAAAATTTTCACCATGCGCTTGCCCACACTGAGGTAGATGTAGTCCGGGCCGGTACTGGCAGGTGGAGCCGGGGCGGGGTTGTTGCCCGCTTGCGCATGCTGAAAATACTTGTTGACAGCGGCCAAAAAACGCTCAAAGGGGATGGGCTTGAGCAGATAGTCCAGTACCTCCATTTCGTAGCTTTCCACCGCGTATTCCCTGAAGGCAGTAGTGAGTATGATACTGGGCCGCCGGGGCATGCTTTTCATCAGCTCCATGCCGTTGAGGCCCGGCATTTGTATGTCAAGAAAGATGAGATCAACCGGCTGCTGGTGCAGGTAGTTGAGCGCCTCAAAGGCATTTTGGCAGGACTTCACCAGCTCCAGCCCTTCAATTTTCTGGATATAAGACTCGAGTATGTCTCTGGCGATGGGTTCATCATCAACAATCAGGCATTTTACTTGCATAGTGTTGGGCTTAGCAGTGTGTTAATGGGGAGCAGGCAGAATGTGCGTGCCAGCCGTGAGGTTCAGTTGCAGGCTGACTTCGTATGTTTCAGTATCCTCTCTGATCTGAAGGTCATACTTGTCGCCATAAGTGAGCTCCAGTCTGCGTTTAACGTTGCCCAGCCCAATACCCTGATGGGTGAGCTGGGAAGATGGCTGCAGACCAGTGGGTTTGCTGTTGGCCATTTTCAGGCAAAAAAGATTCCCCTTTACGGCTATGTCAATTTTGATCCAGGCGCGTTCCACCTGGGCATTCACCCCGTGTTTGAAGCCATTCTCCACAAAGGTGAGAATCACCAGTGGGGCAATGTGCTTGTCGTGTATGTCGCCCCTTACCTGAAAGGAAACATCCAGCCGCTCCCCGAAACGCATTTGCTCCAGGGCAATGTAATCCTCCACGTACTCAATTTCTTTTTTGAGCGATACCTGGGGAGAGGTACAGTCGTATAGCATGTAGTGCAGCAGGCCGGAGAGCTTCAGAACGAGCTGAGGCGTTTGTTCCGACTGCCTCAGGGCCAGGCCGTAAATGTTGTTGAGGGTGTTGAACAAAAAGTGGGGATGAATCTGGGCTTTGAGGAAGTTGAGCTCAGCTTTCAGCTTTTCCTGCACCAGGGCCCGAAGCGTCATCTGGTTGTGGTACCACAGCTTGAGCAGCTTGATGGCAATGGCTGCCGATACCACCACGGCATTGAGAAAAGCCGCCGTTTGTACAATTTTGTAGTAGGCCAGATAACCGCTCAGGTCCCGCCCTGGTTCAAAGTAAGGATAGTAGAGGTAGTAGTAAATGCTTCGCTTGAGCAAACCCGCCAGCAGAATGGCCAGCACGAGGTAGGCAAAAAACTGGACGTACTTTCGCTTGAGCAAAAAACCCGGGATGAGTACATACAAGGTGAAATACACCAGCAGCATCTCAGCCGGCAGGGCAAACAACTGCTTAAAGATAGCCGGCAGTACACTGCCGCTCTCCTGATAAAAATCATCTATTCCCCAAATGATGCCGTACAGCAGCACCCGCGTGGTCCAGAATAAAACGTGCCAGAACCACCGGCTGCCCAGCAGAGGGTTTTCCTTGATCCATCGTTCCTGGAAGGGAAGTAATTGAGCCAAAACCTAAAAATATGAGATTAAACCAAATGCCAAATTAACTCTGAACCACAAAATACGCCAAAGTAACCACCAATTCAACAAAAAACCTGCATACAACCGCTTTATGCTCACCAGTTCCCGGCATGGAGGCACCAATAGCTTTGGTGATGCCCAACACGTTTTCTGTCCTGCTTGTTAGGTACTGTATCATCTTGCCTGGGGCCGGGCCACAAGAAATTGAAATATTTGCATACATCATTCAGAACGCTCGTAAAGACATAAGATGAAACATACTTTATTCGTACTGTTCGTCCTTCTGCAGGGAAGCCTGCTGGCCCAGCCCATCAAAGGAATGCGCCAGGTCCGCATAGTCGAAAGTCCCGAAGCCATCCGCCTGGATGGCGTGCTGGATGAGCCCGCCTGGCAGGCGGCCGAGCGTGCCGACAAATTCCACGAACGCCTGCCCTTCGATACCCTGCTGGCCCGGGCCCGCACCGAGGTCATGCTCACCTACGACCGGCAATTTCTCTACATTGGCGCCGTATGCCACGATGAGTTGGAGGGAAAATACGCCGTCACCTCCCTGCGCAGAGACTTCGAAACCTTCGGTACCATCGACTTCTTTTCGGTCATACTCGATCCCTTCTCCGACCAAACCAACGGGCTGGAATTCACAGTAAACCCCTACAATGTACAAAGGGAAGCCCTCATCAGTAACGGCGGCACCGGCCGCCGTAGCACCAACTCCAGCTGGGACAACAAATGGTTCTCCAAAGTGAGCCGGCACCCGGACAAATGGGTGGTGGAAATGGCCATCCCCTTTAAAACCCTCCGCTTCAGGGAAGGCAGCACCGTATGGCGCATCAATTTTGCCCGCAATGACTCCAAACAAAACGAACGCACCAACTGGACCTGGATTCCCCGGGCTTTTCGCTCTTACTCCCTGGCCCATACCGGCGAGCTGATCTGGGACAAACCCCTGCGGAAGCCCGGCACCAACCTGGCCGTTATTCCCTACCTCACAGGTGGAAAAACCCAGGATTATGAAGAAAACAGCGGCAACAACTCCTATGGTTTTGGTGGAGACGTCAAAATAGGGGTTTCTTCTTCCCTCAACCTCGACCTCACCATCAACCCCGACTTCTCCCAGGTAGAGGTGGACCGGCAGGTGACCAACCTCGACCGCTTTGAAATCTCCTTTCCCGAAAGAAGGCAGTTTTTTCTCGAAAACAACGACCTTTTTGCCAATTTTGGCAGTTCATCGGTACGCCCTTTCTTCACCAGAAGAATTGGCATTGCCAAAAATACGGAAACCAACCTCACCGAACGCACCCCCATACTGTACGGGGCCAGGCTCAGCGGCAGGCTGGACAAAAACTGGCGTGTGGGCTTGCTCAACATGCAAACAGCAGCCGATGACGACCCGCGCAAAGGTATATATGCCACCAACTACAGCGTGGGTGTGATACAACGGCAGGTGTTTAAGCGCTCCAATATCTCGGCCATTTTTATCAATAAGTACAGCTTCATACCCGAAGTTCAGTGGCAGGATACCATCAGGGAAGAGGACTTTGAACCCGACCTGGATGAACTGGACCCCAGCCTGCTGGATACCCTCCTCATAGGCGAAACACCTTATGTGATTGTGCCCGATTCCCTCGATGGGGTAAACAAAGCCAACAATGTGGTGGGCCTGGACTACAACCACGCCTCGGCCGACGGCAAATGGAATGGCAAGCTGTTTTATCACCAGTCCCTTGACAAAGGCGATAAAAGCCAGCAATTTGCACATGGCGCCTTTATGGGATACAATTCCGACAGATGGGAAATAAGGTGGGACCACGAGGTAGTGGGCGAAGACTACAATGCCGAGGTGGGCTTTGTGCGCCGCAGGGGGTATCAGCGCATTTCTCCCTCGGTGGAATACAAAATGTATCCCAAAGGCCGCTCCGTGCTGCAGCGCCACGGCTTCGAAGTGCAGCAGGACATGCTCTGGAGCAATGGGCTGGGGCTAACCGACCGCACCACTTCTGTGGATTATATCTTTCGCTTTCTTACAGGCGATTATGTGCGAATAGGGTATGAAAATGACTTCGTGAAACTGACCCGCGACTTTGACCCCACCCGTACCGATGGGCCCGAGCTGCCCGAAGGCAGCAGCTATACCACCCACCGCCTGTCCTTCCTGTATTTCTCCGACAGCCGCAGAAAGCTCTCCACCTTTATGCGGGGTACCTACGGGCAGTATTACAACGGTATGCGTGCAGGAGTAGGGGGCGAAATCAGGTACCGGCTTCAGCCTTATGGCGTATTCTCAGTCAATTATTCCATCAACCGGGTGCAGCTGCCCGATCCCTACCACGATGCCACCCTGCTGCTCATTGGCCCCAAGATCGACCTCACCTTTACCAATACCCTCTTCTTTTCCACCCTGGTGCAGTACAACAACCAGATCAACAATGTCAACATCAATGCGCGCTTTCAATGGCGCTTCAAGCCCGTTTCCGATCTCTTTATTGTTTATACCGACAACTACTTTGCCGAGCATCTCAAGGTAAAAAACAGGGGCATCGTCTTTAAACTGACCTACTGGCTGAATATTTAGTGTAAAAAACAAGTGGAATAAGGGTATTTTTCGTTCGATACTTACCTCATTTTCTTTGAGGCAGAATGTTTTCGGATGCCCGTATATAAATGTACACTTTCTATTCAGCATTTAATACGATCAACTCTGCATGAAAAATTAACCGTTTGCGAATTTTTCTGCCTAATTACTGCAAATAGCCCTTAATATTGTAGTGAATCAGGACATAAATCCTGAATCACAAGAGCAAGGGCCGGGGTTGATTCATCCCAATTTGGGATTTGAGTCCTCCGGTTTTTTTATTGATTGCAGCTGATATTTGAAGGAGAAAGGGAAAGCCCGGCAAAGGTTATTAAGGAAACATAATGACAGCAAAGGAGTGCATTGCTTGCAAGCTTTGCTATTATTGGTCTATTTGTTATATTTAAAGGGTAATAAATTTGTTTATTTTTTCATGAATATACATTTTTGTATTGAGCCAGTAATGAGCACATTACTTCTTTCTCTCATCTTTGTAATTAACAGATTATGCATGACCGAACACGTTACCTTGTCGAGAAGATCCTGCCTGTTACCGCATTGGTATTTGCACTTGCCTATCTCATAAGCACCGAATACCGCGGACTGATGCAGCAAGCCTACTATTTGTGCATGCAGGAATTATATCAGCCCCTTCCTCCTCCTCCGCCACCACCCCCCGACATCAAAAGATACCATTTCCCCTCCCAGCAAAATGCGGTTTCCTACCGGAAAAAGTGTAACAGGGCAAAGATTAAGGCCCTGAAAAGTCATCCTCAATTTCCCTCTAAGTCCACTACCTCTTATTATTCCACCTTCAGCCCTGAAAGGGAAAAGCTCCGCAGAAAGTTGATGCAAATTGACACGCACCAATGAGCCCTTAGCCTTGCAGTCAGGCCGATGGGTGCCTCCTCAATTTTCATCAGGGACTGCTATTCCCTTCCTTCCATTGGGGGAGCTTCGGGCTCCCGCTGCACACGGGTGAATGTCCTGCTTATGATGAGACTGTTGCCATAGCCGGGTTCAAAACAAAAAGCCCGCACAATGGTGGTTTCCCGCACATAAAATGGGCCCGTGTATTTGATGAGGGCATCCTCAGCCCCCACTTCCTCATTCAAAGTGTAGTAAATGGGGCGACCTGCCACCGGGCTCTCCAACTGTACCAGCAGGCTGTCCTGGAAGTGGGTAGCTGCGGCCTGTATTACGGGTGGGAGTACCAAAGGCAATTGCTTTCGCAGTTGAGCGGCCTTGTTGCCTCCAGGCAGCAGGCGAAAACTGTAGCTGTAGGGCCTGGCTGGCAATTGGTAGGCGGGGTGTGTCCTGGGCGGCCAGCTATCGGCTCCACCCAACCCGGCCTGCCGGTAGTCCACGTTCAGGCTGATATAGGGAGCCTGCTCCAGCTCGTAAGTATGGCGTGCATGGGTGAGGTTTTCAAGTGTGTACAGATGTGCGCTGAGGTCCACATCCGGGTAGCCTTGCACCCACAGCCCCCTGGCCGATGAGTCGGCCAGTACAGCAAAGCGCACATCGGTTTTGTTGCCATTTTCGGTAGGATAAATATAAGGTACGTACTGGTCCTCCACCTTTCCGCTGTAAAATCCGAAGGGCGCACCACTTTTCCGGTCTTCGTACGACTCATGAGGGCCCCGGCCATACCATGCCAGGTGTTGGTATTGAGGTCTGAGGTGCATACTCATTCCCACCCGCGGCAAAACGGGCCAGCTACCTGCGGGCTCAAAAGTGTTTTGTAAAACGATGTCCCCCGATCCGAATATACTGTATAGCCCTTCATATTCCATTTGACTGGTTTTGCCTGTTAGTTGAGCGCTAATCTTTAGCTGTATCATGGCAGGAGTTCGCTGCACGATTTCCACATCCTGGGGTTGATACAGCAGGCTGTCCAGCCCGGCTGCCCGCCAGCTGGCGGCAAAGCTGTTGGGACCTCCGCCCTCGTCATTGTCCACCGGGGCACGCCACAAGTTGGGTTTGGGCCCCCTGATGAGCAACTCCTGGCCGCCCTGTTCCAGCGAAACCATCAGCCCAAGTTGGCGGTCAAAGCGTACTTTGAGGCTGTCGGAACTGATTTCAATCAGCTGAGTGGTTTCCCTGAGGCTGAGTGCGGGCATTTCCTCCCAATGCAAAAAGTCGGCAGGTGGAACATAAAAGGGCATGCGAAACTGCTCCCAGGCCACTTCGTGGCCTGCCGGGGCCCAGCGGCTGCTGTCTTTTAGCCGGAAGCTGAGCTTCAGCATATATTCCACAGCGGGCTCTACCTCTGGATACCGAAACGGAATGCGAATGACCTTGCCCTGCCCGGCAGCTACGGCCAGTGGAGCCAGCTGCCCATGCTGAATGAGCTGCCCGTTGGCAGTGAGCTCCCACTGGGGTACCAAATGGGAAAGGTCCACAAAGTGATGCTGGTTGTGCACTTCCAGCAATCCTTTGCGGAGGTTTACCGCCCGCACTTCCACCGGCTGATATACTTTCTTTACCTCCATCAGCTCCGGCTGTACCTCCCGCTCAGGAAAAACCAAGCCGTTGATGCACAAAGTGCTGTCATGGCGATTTTCCCCAAAATCTCCACCATAGGCAAAGTAGGGCTGTCCTTCATCTGTATATTTCCTCAGCCCCTGATCCACCCAGTTTCCAATAAATCCTCCCTGCATGCGCGGGTGGTAATGGATGAGGTCCCAGTATGCCTGCAGCCCGCCCACACTGTTGCCCCTTGTAGAGACATATTCACACAAAATCAGTGGGCGGGTAGGGTCCATGCGCGCCAGCTGGCGCATCTGCTCGGTGGAGGCATACATATTGGAAATGATGTCGTATTTGGGAAGCCCGAACGAATGTGCTGGATTTCTGCTTTCGTAATGGATTGGTCGGCTGCCGTCTATCCATTTGATGGCATCAGCCATGGCGTCGAAGTTTGCGCCCAGGCCGCTCTCATTCCCCAGCGACCAGATGATGACGCTGGGGTGGTTGCGGTCGCGCAGCACCATAGAAACGCCCCGGTCCACAAAGGCATCGCGCCAGCTGCTGTCCTGAGCCAGTATGATGCCCTTTTCCCACAGCTCATGGCTCTCAATATTGGCTTCGTCCATTACATATAAGCCGTACTGGTCGCACAACTCATACCAGCGCGGATGGTTGGGGTAGTGAGAAGTGCGCACCGCATTGATATTGTGTTGCTTCATCAACTGAATATCCTGTATCATGCGGGCCTCAGACACCACCCGCCCGTGATCGGGATCAAACTCGTGCCGATTTACGCCTTTGATCAGTATGGCTTTTCCATTGACCAGCAATTGACCATCTACAATTTCGACCTGCCG